>DASQMK010000603.1:0-9572 GCA_035645575.1 Metabacillus sp. | reverse complement strand
AGGAAGGAGGATATGCAGGAGGGCGGGTAACATTTGGTTACACAAAAGAAAAAGGCGAAAAGGAACTCAAGGTACATAACGTTCAAGCAAAAGCAGTAAAACGAGTGTTTGAGCTTAAGCAACGATATAAGCACTGGTCGCTGTCTCGATTGGCAGAAGCATTAAATGATGAAGGGTATCGAACAACCAAAGGTAAACGATTTACGAAAGTGCAAGTGAAGCGAATATTAGACCGAGAAAGCTTTTATCAAGGCATTTACACATACGGGCATATACAAGCAAATGGGAAACACGAAGCAATCATTTAAAAGGCTACTTAAAAAAAGTGCACATTTTCTTATAGGTTTCTATGTAACGATGAAAATGGATAGGCTTTCGTACCAATGCGCACCAGAAGGTGAACGCTCGAACTAAGGTTGCCGGCATTTTCATCTTAATTGAATAGGAGGATGAGACATGCACGAAAAACAGAAGCATTTGTATGTTGGAGTAGACTTGCATAAACAAAACCATGTGGCGGTAATTATTAATTGTTGGCAAGAGAAACTAGGTGAAATAAAGTTTGAAAATAAACCATCCGCTTTCGCAACATTTTTAGTAGATATTGATAAACTGATGGAAGAAGGATTGACACCTGTATTTGGCTTAGAAGATGTTGGAGGCTATGGTCGATTGTTAGCACAGTTTTTAACCGACCATGGACAGGTTGTAAAAGAAGTAAACCCAGCACTTTCATACGCTGAACGGAAAAGTCACATGACGACACAAAAGAGTGATAGCTGGGATGCAGAATGTGTAGCACGCATACTCGTTAACAAACTAGACCATTTACCAGATGCAAAACCGAATGACTTATATTGGTCAATACAGCAATTGGTGACAAGAAGAAATGCATTAGTCAAAGCACAAAGTGCTTTAAAAAATCAACTGCACATTCAATTGAGTTACCACTATCCAAGCTACAAAAAGTTTTTTTCAGAGGTAGATGGAAAGACAGCATTAGCATTTTGGGAACGATATCCGTCACCTTCCTGTTTAGATGGTGTAAGTGTAAAACAGTTGACTACTTTTTTACTAGAAGTAAGCAACAATACATGTTCAATAAAAAAAGCGAATGAAATATTGAAGCTAGTGAACGAGGATGGGAATACAACAAAAGAACACCAAGAAACACGAGACTTTCTCGTGAGAAGTATTGTTCGTGACATTTCTTTTAAAAAGCAGGAAATGAGCAAGGTGGAAAGAAAATTAAAAGAGTTAATGAATTTACTAGACTTTCAATTAGAAACAATGCCCGGTATCGACCTCGTCACAGCATCAGCATTCATAGCTGAGATAGGTGACGTAAGACGCTTTCCAAATGCCAACAAATTAGCTCGATTTGCGGGGATCGCACCTGTTTACTTTGGTTCTGGTGGGAAAGGCAAGGAACAAAAAAGCAAACAGGGAAATCGGACGCTACACACTTTATTTTATAATTTAGCCGTCCAGCAAGTACAAGTAGCGAAAAGAAGTAAACGACCTCGGAACCCAGTGTTTCATGCTTACTATCAACGCAAACTGAAAGAAGGCAAAACAAAGGGACAAGCATTGGTATGTATCATGAGAAGACTTGTAAACATTATATACGGCATGATGAAGAATAAAACTGCTTATGAATCACCGATAATAAAAGAGAAAGTAGTAGTTTAATAAGGTTTTAGATGGTGAGTTTTTTTATTTATTGCTTTTAAGATTACAACATAGGGTACGGGTAAATTTTTACTTCCTGGAGAGGGGAAAGTTGGAACTTACGAGGAATTAATAGATGCAGGTACACGTGGTGATAACATTACACCTCATCACATGCCTTCAAAAAAATATATGGAAACAAATTTAGGGGTTCATAAAAATGATGGGGTAAGTATGAACATGGAGCATCCACATCCGGGTAAAGGAGGAAGGCATCGTCAAACAGAAACTTATGGATTAACTGGAGAAAAACTTCGGGAATATTTAAGTTTAGAGCCAAGAGATGCTTTAGCACGGGATATATGGGATGCAAGAAGAATCTATCAAAATGATGGATTATATACACCAGAGATTAGAAGAAGTCTTCAGGAAGTAATTGAACTGAACAAAAAATTGTATCCGCAAGACTTCAATAAAAAATGAAAGGAGTTTAATATTGGACATTAATCATTTAACTCAAATATTAATAGATAATCGATTGCTTAGAAGTCAAGAAGAGGTTTCAGAATTTGAACATGCTATATCTAGTATTTTGGATTTGAAAGATTTGAATCATATAAGAAATTTATGTTTGGGGTTTCATGATGCAACTGAACATGACGAGATAATGTTTGGGTTAATTCATGCAATTGAATCATATGATGACTTATTTAGTTCGGAGCAATCATTAAAAGAACTAGCTCAATCTCTACCTCTAATGTTACCTCATGCAAAAGAGTGGGCAAAAACCCTTCATAAAAGAATACTTAATCATGACCCTTCACGTAAAATATATTCTAAAGTGATTTCAGAGGGTGATGTTAATATTAGGATTATTGTTTTACAACTTGTAAATGAAATTAAGGAACGAAACCCTAAAAGATTTAAAGCGTCTGTAGATGAGTTTGTAGCATATGTTAGTAAATAAAAATTTGGTTGAAACCTTGAAGGGCTAATAGTCTTTCAAGGTTTTTTATTGACTTTAAATTCTTTGTGAAAAATCTCATATTTGAATCAATAACTCATGATAATAAGCAGTCAAATGAGATTGGTTAAAATGACATTTAAACAAAACGACCACACTTACTACTGGATTTATGTTCGTACATGAGAATGACAAAGTCCGGGTGTTATAAGAGACATTAGAAATGGAGTAAAAAAATTATAGTTAGGACGAACTTAAGTGATGCTTTATCTGAACTTCAAACCTCATGCAGGCTGAACCATCATAGAGTTTTGTTTTTGCACTAGGGTGAATGACAAACGCGAGAATGAGGCGAGATGACATGTTACATAGGAGGGGTAGCTATGACATGGATCGGCTAAAAAGTTAACGAGAATGACAAAGCTTGTGGTGATAAACAAGGGATAGGTAAAAAGGTGTTTTTAAGCTTCGATGGCTAATAAATGTCGGGTTGTATTTTAGTTGAGACGATCGTACACGCTAATTGTTTAAAAACGTCAGAGAATAGGTGATTTATAGAAGATAAAAGTCCGGTAAAATGGAAGTAGTGCATCGGTTTTATGCTTTACTAAGGGTACGGGTAATGTTAGACCATCTTGGAGACAGTCTGAAAGAGATGTTGAAAAAGAATTCCCGGGGTATAGTGCCCAAAAATCCTTTAAAGATGGTGAGGAAGTACCTTATGGTGAAAAAGGTAGTTCAAGACCAGACTTGTATCAGACTGGGCATAGTATAGAGGTGAAAAATTATAAAATTACAACTTCCAGAGGGCGAAGTAGATTAGTGAATAACATCTCAAAACAAGTAGAAAAAAGATTAAGTGATTTACCAAGCGGAACAAAACAGTCTGTTATAATTGATATTAGAGGGCAAAATGTTTCAGATGAGATATTAGAAAAACTCTATGAAAAGATTATGGAAAAAACTAATGGAAAAGTAGAGATAAGATTTAAAACAAATTAATTGAGGTGAGAGAATGGCTGTAGGATTTAAGGTGAAATATTACTGGTATCAAGTTGGACATGGAGATTTCTTACATTCCTTTTTCTCTACAATAAGCTATCATTTAGAGCCAAATGGATGGGGAACTGAATTTCCCTATTTATTAAATGACCTCTATAACGGAAAACTTGAGAATAAGAATATTAACAGAGCTATAAATGAATTATTAAAAATAAAAAAGAAATTACAGAATTATAGCCCATCACAAGTAATATGGGATATTGAGGATTTATCAAAAAGACCACCTTGGGGTGATAATATTAGTAAAGATATTACAAACTTATCTAATTACTTTATCACAAGCGAAGGTGAAGATCTAACAGGTTTGTTAATGAGAGCATTAGAGAAGGGATTAGAAACTAATTCAGATGTTTATATTGAGAGCTTATGAGTAATAGTATTATTCGAAGACCTTGATTGTTCTACGATAATAACATGGTAGTTCAGGCTAAAGAGTGATTCAATTGAGTTACACGTGTCATACTGTCGATATAGAGGATATTAAACTTAAAACCTTAAAGAGATTGATAAACTTGGATAACGAATAAACTTAAGGCACTTGATTGTCTTTTGCAGGCGACAAGTGCTTTTTTCGTTGTATCATGAAATGTTTAAAAACGTCGTATTTAAATTGAGAGCTCATGAAGGTTGTACCATCATGGAGTATCGTTTTAGTACTTAGAAGGGACTGACAAGAACGAGAAACAGGCGAGATGACATTTTACATTACAGGGGTGTTATGACGTGGAAAGGCTTACAAACTAGCGAGAATGACAAAGACCGTGACGATAAACAAGGGGTAACGTAAAAAGATATTCGTAGACAGCGTCGGCCAATCAATTTTGGGTTGTGCTTTTAGTTGAGATGGTTGTACTCACTAATCGCTTTAAAAACGTTAAAGAATAGGTGGTTTACGTAACAGCAAAAGAAGGTAAGAGTCCGGTAAAATAGAGGTAGCCGATTGGTCTTATGATCTACTAAGGGTAAGGGAAAAGCTAATTTTGTAAATATAGCTAGTAAAAAACGAACAAAGCATATACTTTACGGAGATAAAACAGGTGGTGGGCATTTATGGCCTGGAACTGGAAACCCTAATAAAACATTATTCCCTAAAAACTGGAGTGCGGAAAGGGTAATGCACAATGTATCAGATATAGCTACCGACCCTACACTAAAATGGAAGAGGGGGAGAGTTGTTAAGAGTGTCCAAAGATATGAGGTTATAGGAATTAGGGATGGAATTAAAATAAAGGTAATTACAGATGGAAAAGATATAATAACTGCATTCCCTATTAAATAACTAATTTTAGGAGGGCGTATTTTATGAATTTAAATATTCTTTTAAAAGAAATAGTAAGAAATATTACTAATCTTCCATTGAAAGATGAAAAAGACATATTAGAGTTTATAGAACATGAAGAGTGGGGATTAGCTCTAGAAACAATATGCAGTGTAATTGAACAAGAGGATATTACTATTGATAAAGATATTTTTAGCAAAATCGAAGAAGCTGGAATACACATGGAAATGGACAAATCACTTTGGGAAGGAATAAGTAAACAAATTAGGTAAATATGCTTGTCTTTAGAGAAAAGTATATTTCTAGTCATAACATCATTTTGATGGCGGTTAGACAACCGCCATCTTTTGGTGTATAGGGATGGAGTGTCGAATAAACCGTTAGACCGACAATCTATACCTGTAACTCCCGAAACCCCTGAATGATAATTTTTTGAGTTATCTTGTACGCACAAAATGTGTATAAAAAAGATGCTCTATTTTATAATTTTCATTAACTATACCCCACTGAAAAATTATCAGCTACCACCGTTTTTATCTCCCAAAACCTTACCTTTGTTTTCTCACCATTTTATAAAAATTTTTTCGCACCTTTTCCGCCCTTTATTCCGATTACTATAGCGAGAGGATTACTCCACCTCGATTAACTCCTGGATGTCGATGTCTAACACTTTGCACACTTTCTCCAATGTCGATAGGTAAATTCTGTCTACTTGGTCTGAACAAAGATGGCTGATGGTGTTCGGGCGCAGCCCTGTAAGTCGAGCTAATTCACGCTGAGAAATGCCACGTTCTTTGAGGATTTCTTTCAGTTTGATTTTAATTGGCATACTACATCCCTTCCTCTGTCTGTATTACTTATACGATACATAAAAAATTTGTATCGGTAAAGGGGTTGATTGTATCGGTTAAGCTGCATACAATAGACTTAACATAGCGGCTAAGCGTTACGTTAATCTCAATTTATGTAACGGGAGGGTGAAAAGGTGAACGTTGTCGGGTATATACGAGTCTCTACACAAGGGCAAGCGAAAGACGGATACAGCTTAAAATATCAAGAAGAGGAAATCAAAGCATATTGTGAACAACAAGGTTGGAACTTGATACACATTTTTAGAGATGAAGGAATCAGTGGCGCAAAACTAAACGAGGAAGCACTAGAAATCGACAGGGTGGGCTTACAAGAGATGTTGGCTCACCTTTCGTCTGTCCAAGTTGATTATGTAGTGGTGCTAAACACAAGCCGATTATGGAGGTCGGATATTGTTAAAGTGCTGATTCAACGAGAGCTAAAGAAATATGGCTGCGACATTAAAAGTATGGAACAGCCATTTTACAGTATTCATAAAAAGGACCCCAACGACTTTTTGGTTAACGGTTTGATGGAACTGTTAGACCAATATCAACGGCTTGAGATAGCACTCAAACTAACGAAAGGAAGAAATAAAAAAGCAAGGGAAGGGGGATATGCAGGAGGGCGGGTGACCTTTGGTTACACAAAGCCAAAAGGTGAAAAGCAACTTAAGATACATAACTTTCATATTTGTTGAACTGAATTTGATGTCGTTGGGAATGCTTTCTAAATGGGCTGTACAGAGGAGATGCTGATTGAAGACTTAAAAAAAAGCCTATACCGACGGTTGGATGTGGGGGAACAGAGGTTATAAATGATAATTTAGGTCCGAATCTAAAATAAAAAAGCTGGGACTGTTCCCAGCACTGCTTCCTAAATTAAATATAGGGTACAGGGGGAGTCCGGTTGGTGGAGCAATCGTCATTTAAATTTCCTAAGATAGACAGAGAAAAAACAAAAGAAGTAGTTGAAGCTATGCTGAAGAAATATCGATTTTATCTCCTAACAGTTTCAAAGCATAAGCTATAAAAGGTAACAGCGGCATGTTCATCTGTTCCTCCCGCTCAAACCAATGGTTTTTCTTCATCTACGGAAACGGCAGTGATTGACAATTTGGATTTTGAACGTGAACGTCATGAATATATGGAATGAACTAGAAGCGATGTGAATCGGCATAGTCGGAGGAAACGGGAACTTGATCGTGAAGAGATATTTGGATGATGAGGAGATGTACGATTGTTGTTAAAGTTCGCTTATTAGGACTTTGGAGCTAAAACGAATACCTTTTACGGAAGTTTATGTGACTAACCGCTGTTATAAATAGATTACTAATATAAGGAAACTTATTGATCCCTCATTATGCAATAGTCCGACGTTTTCGGGGAACAAAAAATTTAGAAACTTAACTGTGTCTGATAGGTCGCCGTATAAGTAGGCATAATTAATGAATAAACTCAGCATGAAAAGGGCTATAGAATGATAGCCGCCTAATAATGCTACCCTAGAAATCTTCTTTGCAATCAATACTTTCACCTCGTTAATTCAGTAACGATGGTGTTCCTCGGCAGCCATGGCAATGGCTTTTGTTTCATGAACTGTACCATGCGGATGCTGAGGCGGTGCATAAATAGAGTAAAGCTTTAGCGGCTTATTGCCTGTGTTGATGAGATTGTGCCATGTTCCGGCAGGAATGACGATCGCATAGTCATCGCGCACCCTTGCTTGAAAGTCTAACCTGTCTTTTCTTTTCCCCATTTGGACAAGCCCTTCCCCTTCTTCAATACGTAGAAATTGGTCGAGTGTTGGATGGATTTCTAAGCCAATACTTTCTCCCACATTAATACCCATCAAAGTCACTTGTAAATGCTTTCCTGTCCACAAAGCGGTACGGAAGTTACGGTTTTGCTTAGCAGCTTCTTCGATATTAATTATAAATGGTTTTGGGCCGTAATCCTTTAATGTAATGTGTCCAGAAGAGTGCTGCCTATTGTTGGTCCAGTTATTATTGTAATTGTAGTAACATGCGTTCCGGTAGTTGCCCCAAGTGCCGTAGTGCATTGGGTGATACCATTGGTGATAGCCTAATTGACTGTACAAAGTAATTCTCCTTTCTCAATTTCATCATTCCCCCTTTATCTTATGCGGTTGCCTATTTATACGGTGCAAGATCCACTGAAAAAATAAAACGGTCTCTATTTTTCTATTAGCCGTATAAATCTACTATCGTTTTGGTGTTTATGTCTATATTGCATATTTTTTGAGGCATATTCCTTTAGATGGAATAAACAAAACGGGGAGGGCTTTCGCAGTATTATGGGGAGGCAAGCATGGCGAGGGAAAAAGCAAAAATTTACTGGAATATTGGAAAGTAGGAATAGTCTATTGAGAAATTGAGGGGATTTAAAGAAACTGTGTAAAAGCTAGAGTTATTAAGTTATATCTTTGTTTAGCTAACATTGGAAGGGGATTATGCAATTCAGCACTCAAAAGTGGTCGACCTATCCCAATAAGAAATAGATTCTATGGTATGAGTAACAATCTAAATTTAATTAATCAAATTAACTATAAATAGAAAATCCGTTGTAGAGTATCTTAAAGAATTGCAGAACGGAGCATACTACATTTTAACAATTCCGCTTCCAAGATGGATTGATAAAGAATACACTAATCAATGGTAGGTTCGACTTACGGAACCTTATTACAAAACCCATAGAAAAGTTTGAAGATGGATGAATCGGAGTAGCAGATGAATGAGGAGAGTCTCCCAATTGAGTCTCTCCTTTTTGTATTGAAGCGGCTAGCACTGTGCTCAACATAGTGTTACATAGTCAATAGTACCGTGGTTTTATGAAAAATAACCAATCGTTTTCCCTAACAGTCTCTATGTAAAGGAAATTCTGATATTGTATGTTCAATTACAAAGAACAAAATAAACAATTTCGAAAAATTTTTGATCAAAAATCACAACTTTGAGCTAACTCATACGTCTAAGTATTGAACTTTCGGGAAAAGGAGGGAAGAAAATTTGTCTTTGGATAAAAAAGAGGAAATTGCAGATTGGTACGACCAACATAGCAAATCTATACTAAGTTTTATTTTACTTATGGTAAAGGATTATCAGCAGGCGGAAGATTTAACTCACGATACCTTTGTAAAAGCGTATCTATACTATGATTCCTTTAAACATCATTCCAGCGAAAAAACATGGCTCTTTAGTATTGCCCATAATTTAACAGTTGATTTTTTAAGAAAGCGTAAACCTGTCTTGTTTTTCAAAGAATATTTTCTCTTGCAAAAAGACAATAATCTGCTGCCCGAAGAAGTTTTTCAAATAAAAGAGGAATCACATGAACTTTATCGAACGTTAGGAGAACTCAAAGATACATACAGAAAGGTAATAATCTTAAGAAAAATAAAAAACTTCTCTATAGAGGATACAGCTAAGATACTAGGTTGGTCCGAGAGTAAAGTCAAGTCAACACTCTCTAGAGCCATCCCTGCTCTGAAAAAGCAATTAATAAAGGAGGGTTACTGGAATGAAAAAGCAATTTGAAGATACTGATCTTGACTGTCTTTTGACGGAGGTAGATCCCCATCTTATGTGGAATAGGAAACAAAAGCAAGCATTAAAAAATCGAATTCTAACAGATATCGAAAATTTGGAAGTCAAAAGGAGTAATAAATTATCATATAAAAGGGGTCTAAGACCACTTGTTTTTTCAGCAGTATTAGCTGCGAGTATCC
>DASQMK010000602.1:0-14686 GCA_035645575.1 Metabacillus sp. | reverse complement strand
TTTAAGAGGTGAAAGAATGGACAAAAAAAAGGAACTTTTCAACAAACTTATATCATTTACAACTTCTTTTCATCGTGTAACAAATGAGTTAACGAAAAATGCAAAGCCAAATTCAATCTCTCAAGTTCAATATAATATTCTTGAATTTATTACAGTTAGTCAACCTGTCACTCCTAGTGAAATTAACGATTGTCTAAAAATGTCTATGTCAAATATTAGTCGTGAGCTAAGCAAGTTAAGTAAGAAAAAATTAATTAAAAAGGTCACTGATAGCAGCGACCGCCGAAAACAATATATTCATCTTTCGCATGAAGGGGAAGTTGTAATGAGCGAAGCATTTACAAAAATTGAAACCCGTTTCCTTAGTCTAATACAAAATGTTTCTGAAGCAGATTTAAAAGAGATTGAACGTGCAATGGATACTCTTCATAAAAAATTATTTCCTTCTTAAGCATAAGTTAACTATCAACCCTTCATCTTAGCTTCTCGCCAAGTCCTAATGGCGAAACCCTTAGTTTTCTTATACTATCATCAATAAAATCTTATACTTTCTGATAGTAAACCCCCCCTTTTTTGTCCTTCATCAGGCAAAAGGGGGGGTTAATTATTTTTGCACCTCAAAATTATATTCGTATTTATTCAGTTAATCCACTTGGATTTTGGTAAAGTGACTGTACCTCTGCTGCCGGAATGGCTACCCCATCATACACACGCACTTCATCCATTAATCCTTTGAAAGGTGTATCCCAGTAGTTAACACCCAAACCAAATTCAGCATCAATAGAAGTAAATACATTCGGGAAGTTGTCCCCTGTATATTTGGCCACACCATTGATATAAAATACAGCGTGTCCTTCCTGGACCGTTAAAGTAAGATGTGACCACTGATCTACAGGTATGGTGGTATCCGTTACAGCATCATACCATTGGTCACCGTTGTGTGACCAAACCATTGTATTACCCCATCCAGTTTTTGGTACGACACTAATCCAATTATTCGATGTTTCTGCCCCAAAGAATGAGGTTGTAAATTCAGTGATTTGTTCAGGCTTTAACCACAATGATACAGAGTAAGTATCACCCGTAATTAAGCCATTATCTAAACGCAGTCCCGAATTTCCATCAAATTTAGCTGCTTGTCCCACAATACCTTCAGCAAATGTAATATTTCCTCCTGTATTATTAAGTCGATCTCCCGTCACGGTTGCATCTGCTTTTTTTCCAGAGCTGTCTTTAAATCCTTCACTAAAATCGTAGAAAGCCGCTAAGCCGCCTTCTTCTTTTGCTTTCACTGTAACGGTTACTGTTAGTGTTTCGGTCGTATCCCCTAATGTAATCGTCCCCGTTAAATTAACCTCAGCATCTTCAGAGCCAGGATTTGGCCGTGTAACCACTCCTTCAGCAGACACTACCGCCGGATTAGAAGATTCCCATGTTATTTGAGCTCCTCTTGTTGCTACGGTTGGAAGTGTTAAATTACTAATCACAGTTGATGGGAAATTAGTCATTAACTCTTGTTTAATTGCCTGTACTAATTCCTCATCAGAAGACGCTTCGACATGACTTCCCCAAATGACAATTCCTTCATCTGACATCGCGCTAAACGTCATAACCCACTTTTTGGAAGTAGGGTCATATTGGCGGATAAATACACCATCATACGTTCCTTCATTATCAATCGTTAATTTTGCTTTGTAATTCCCATAAAGTTTCCATGTACCTGTTACTGCACCAGAAATGGTGTGATCTTCGTTCAATTTCACCCATGTTGACTCAGTTAAGTCGCCAGTAATTTCTTTGCCATGGTTAATGTATTTATAGTCACCAGTTACATCCGCTTCGGAAACCTTCTTAATTGTTTCACCAGCATAACGGTATGGTGTTGGAACCGGCCATTGATCACTGTTCTTAAATGTTTGGTGTACACGAACCTCGTGCATTTCCCCTTGTTGTGGGAAACGAGTATGCGTAACGATAAATTCCTTGCCTAATTCTTCGTCAATTAGATAAGAGTTATGACCTGGAGAAAGGTACCCTGTACCAATTCCTGTTCCCTCTTCACCAAGGTCTCTTTTAAATAGGAAGTTCCCCATCATTTTATTCCCGATATCTTTATGATCGTCATTACCCGGGAAGTTTCCAACTCCAATATCAAATGATTCTGGGAAAACAGCATCATTTCCTTTTGCATCGACATATGGGCCATCAGGATTCTTGGATCTAAACTGTCTCATCTGATAGCCGCCATCAGAAGCTAAACCGCCATAGGTGATGTATAGATAGTAATAGCCTGTTTCCTTATCATATACAGCGTAAGTTCCTTCAGCAGACCTTCCGTAGCCAGAAGCAATTTTTGTACCAAAATATCTATCGATCATTCTTCCATCTTCTGTTTTTCCATCTTTTCCAGGATATTTCGGCAGCCCTGTTTTCTTATCTAATTCTAAAATAAAGGTTCCGCCTGACCAGGAGCCGTAAGTCATATATAACTTATTATTTTTACCTTGAAGGATATTAGCATCGATGGCATTGGTGTAAAGTTTATTATTATACGCACCACTTTCCGTAAACCAATCAGGATTTACTTCATCGATCACACCATCTTTAATAAGATCTGCGATATTCGTATTCTCCCAATGCTTATTTACATTACTGTTTCGATCATATGCTTCATTGTTGGTAAATCCTGAATACATAATGGTATCTACATATTGAAATGGCCCTTCAATATTCTTCGAAACCGCTATACCAATGGCAGAACGGATATAAGTGGAAGACACACTATAATAAATCATATAGGCACCCTTTGTCCCATCTTCATTTACATAATGTTTATTCCAAAACACATCCGGAGCCCAAACTGCAAAGCCGCCTCTGCTGTCTGAATCATTTTCTCCAGCCCATTTAAATGACTCCGCCAGGTTCTGAGACAAATCTCCATATACTTTATTATTTGGGGTAGTATATCCATTCGTAAATCTATCCCAATTGATTAAGTCCGTTGATTTAGCCCCATCAATGTGTGAACCATACACATAGTAAGTCCCCGTTTTTGGATCTTTAATGATTGAAGGGTCATGAACAGAAGCATTTCTAAACTCAAGTGGTTCAGAATTACTTGTTTGCTCTTTGCCCAGTGCGCTGCTTGGTATTAACAACAGCAGTATTAGAAAAACAGATATGAAGCTTTTAAAATTACCATTCATTTCGTTTTTTCTCCTCCCTAGTTAACAAAATGGAAACGTATTCATTTTTTTGCAACTCCCATTCCACCCACTTATTCACGATAAGACTAGACCTCTATCTATCATGCATTATTGATTGAATATACATAATTTTAAAAATATAAGAGGTATTCCTATCTAACATGAAGATAGAGCGAAAAAGGATATCTAAGATGTGCAAAATTTAGTGGATCAATAGTTGAAATCGAATAATTGTACGGACCATTAATAGCAACTTCCATAACTTATCCTTATATAACCTCCAATCCTTAAAAGTTATACTGACAATTAGTGAACCGCTTACACATAGAAGTTAGTGAGTTGTTCACAATTAAACGATACTATAAATCTATAAAAATCTCAATATTCTTTTATAAACTTAGTTAATAAGTCCAGCATAATAATATAAATGAACGTACAAGTTATAGCAAAAACTATTAAAATGCTACGAACCAGTTGTTGTCTAATAGAAAATAAAAATCAGAAGAAAAGTAAGTAATGATTTCCTATTTAAATTAAACAAGATTAGTGAGTAATGATCAATGAAATGACTGGCCGTATTTTTTATTGCCCCTCATGGTTATTCGACCCATTTTATTAAGGTAGTTATATTATTTTCTTCCTCGTTTTGTCCTTATGATCTATAAGAATAAAATAAGAGAAATCAAATTGATTCCTCTGATAAAACTCACTTATTTATGGTACGATTCATCCTAACAAATCTAATTGGAGTACGTGTCTTTATATATTATGAGATTTCTCATGTTGAAGCAGCCATTCCTTCCTCCATAGACCTCCTGCATAACCGGTTAATTTCCTATTTGAACCGATTATTCTATGGCAAGGGATTACAATGCTTAACTTGTTTTTCCCATTTGCACTCCCTACTGCTCTTATCGCCTTTTCATTTCCGATAGAAACAGCTATCTCCTTATAAGATCCCGTTTTGGCATAAGGTATTTTTGTTAAAGCGTTCCATACTGTTTTTTGAAAGTCAGTCCCTTCAAATTGATATGGGAATGTAAATTCTTGGCGATGTCCCTTAAAATATTCGTCAAGTTGGTTATAGCATTCTGATAGAACCAGAGGGGTTTCCTCTTGTAATAAATTCTCTTTTTTATTCTCTTCAGAAAACAGTATAGAATTGATGGCTTCATGAGTACCGATTATTTCGATCACGCCAATCGGTGATTCGTAGTCTAATTTATATATTTTTGTCATATAAGGACCTCCAAAGGTAAAAGGTAGCATATGCCTGCCATCCTTCCCAATTCACTGCATATTCTTCGATTTCTTCTATAGTTGGTTTCCTTTCTAGATCTAATAGATTCTTTAAGGTATTATGAAGACCGACATCCGCGATCGGAAAGGAGGATGTTTGATGTAAGCATTTCATCATCACATAATCCGCCGTCCATGCCCCGATACCTCTTTAAGGCCTTCAAGGAAGTACAGGAGTACTACCCAATAGAATGACTGACATTAATCTTGATTTCATAGCACCACTCGATACTTCCTTTATGGACGAACCATTTTCACGTGAAGAAATGTTAAGGGACGCACTCGCATCCCTTAGTATTTTACCCCTACTTGTGATACGGTTCACCCCGATTAATCCTAAACGCCCGATATACCTGCTCCAACAAAACCAACCTCATCAACTGATGAGGAAACGTCATCTTTGAAAAAGATAGAGTGTCATTTGATCTCTTCATTACAGCTGGACTTAACCCAAGCGACCCTCCGATGACAAACGCTACTTTGCTTTTTCCGTATGTAGCGAGCTGGTCCAAGTCTTTTGCTAGCTGCTCGGAGGATTTCATTTTCCCTTCTATGGCTAGTGCGATTACATGTGTGTCATCACTAATTTTACTTAGGATTCTTTCTCCCTCTTTTTCCTTTACTTGCTCCATTTCAATGTTGCTAAGATTTTCTGGTGCTTTTTCATCTGGTAATTCAATGATTTCCATCTTTGCATAAGATGTTAACCGTTTTAAGTATTCGTCGATCCCTTGCTTTAAGTATTTTTCTTTCAGCTTTCCTATTGTAATGATTGAAATGTTCATTTTGTGTTTCCCCACTTTAAATTTGATTATCCACAGAACTTATCCACATTTCTGAAAACTTATCCACAATTATTGTTAAAATCATCCTCCGACAACATATATAGCAGGTTTCTCACACATTTGGCATCTTGTGGATAACTTTCCATCCTGGTCAATTTTTTCTATTTCTGGTGCAATTTCTTTTTCATCAACATACATATCAATCGCTAATTCAATATGCTCTTCACAGCAATACATTTCTCAACAGCCTCCTTATCCACATGTGGATATTTTATATTTAGTTTACCCTTAATAGTTGTCCACAATCGAGTTAGAAATGCGCAAGCGCCTTGATTAGCCTAGGGCAAATAAGACGATTTAGAATAGAAGGAGTTCTTTACCTTCAATTCTAAATTGGCTAGACCCTAGAGGGGCTAGGGGCTGGAGCTAGACACCAAAACTAAGTAAAGATTTTATACTTAAAAAAAGAGAGCTAATTTTTAGCTCCCCAACGTGTTTTCTTCCCCTAGCTTCATCTTACCAGACATTTTTTCACCGTTCCGGTAGTATATCACTTCAACTGTATCTCCAACATCCTGATCATAAAGAACTTTTCTTAAGTCAATAATATCCTTTACTTCCTCACCTGCGAATTCGATGATCACATCAAACTCCTGTAATCCAGCTTGAGCGGCTGGTGATACTGGGACAACACTCATGACTATGACACCGTCTGTAATGTCTTCAGATAGCTTTAATGTTTGTGCCTTATGATAGCTAGAAACTTCATTTAGCGACCTCATGCCGATTCCCATAAATGGGCGTCTTACTTCGCTATATTTCTCAAGATCCTCTATAATTGGGATCGCATGGTTTGCAGGGATTGATAGGCCAATTCCTTCTACAGCTGATTGAGCTATTTTCATGGAGTTTATGCCAATGACTTTTCCGTCTAAATTGATAAGCGCTCCACCGCTATTTCCTGGATTGATGGCTGCGTCTGTTTGTAAAACCTCTGCATTCCAATCAACTAGCCCATCACCATTTTCATCGATTGGGATCGCTCTTTCTGTTCCTGAAATAATACCTTGTGTTACAGATCCAGAAAACTGTAACCCAAGAGGATTTCCAATTGCAATGACTGGTTCTCCTGGTCTAACGGCATCAGAATCGCCAAACTCCGCTACCTTCGTAATTTTTTCACTATCCACTCGTAAAACAGCTAAGTCTGTTAACACATCACTACCTAGAATTTCAGCTGGAATCCTTGTTCCATCACTTAAGCTAATTTCAACCTGTGAAGCTCCCTCAATGACATGGTGATTTGTGACAACAAAGGCATTTTTACCTTCCTTTTTATAAATCACTCCTGAGCCGGTTCCTGCTTCACCTGTTTCATTCCAAAAATCAGCTTGCTGAAGATTAACAACACCAACCACAGCATCTGATACATCATCAACGATTTCAGTAATAGCTGAATTTACATTGACTGATACATTCTTCGTTATTCCGGATTGATTTTCTATGCCACCTTCTTGGGTTGTGGCTTCATCACCTAAATCCATTTCATATGGCAGAATCGTTGAAAATGTCGGTAAAGCTAAGAACATCAGCAATCCTCCTAAGATCGCTCCGACAAATCCTGCTAAAAACCAGCCACCACGATTTCCTTTCTGCCTTTTCGCATTATAATTCTCATAATCTTGATCATAATAGCCCATTATGTTCACCATTCCTTTCAAACACACTTGAATAGTGTTTACCTAATCAACATTATTCTCTTGTAGATTGAAAATTAACCAATATGATATGAAACTTTGTGTAAATTTTAAATTGCTACAAGTGTAGTTGGGGTTACTGGGTCTGTATCGTATAACTCAAATTGTTCGCCAGTTACAAAGCCTTTACTAGCTAGTGTTTGCTCAACAGACATTCTTGCTAAATCCTTCATATTATTATCTTTACTTAAGTGAGCTAAATAAATTCGCTTTGTCGCATCTCCGATAACATCCATCATTGCAATGGCTGCATCCTCATTCGAAACATGGCCCACATCACTTAGAATACGTCTTTTTATGCTCCAAGGATAGTGACCCATTTGCAGCATTGAAACATCATGATTGCTCTCGAAAACAAAGGCATCCGCATTACGAATTGTACCTTTCATTTTATCACTAACATAGCCTGTATCTGTGATTAATGCGAGCTTCTTGCCCTCATGATGAAACACATAAAACATAGGCTCTGCTGCATCATGGGAAACTCCAAACGATTCAATATCTAATGAGCCAAACGTTTTGACAGCACCTGTTTGAAAAACAAACTTCTGGTCTGTTGAAATTTCACCAATTAACCCATTCATCGCTTGCCATGTTTTTTCATTCGCATAGATTGGAAGCTTATGTTTTCTAGCAAGTACACCTAATCCTTTTATATGATCACTATGTTCATGTGTGACTAGGATTCCTGATAGATTTTTAATATCGCGACCTATTTGCTCAAATAAGTTTGTCATTTGTTTTCCACTTAATCCTGCATCAACTAAAAATGCTTGATCATTGGCTTCAACATAAATAGCATTCCCCGTACTGCCACTTGCAAGTACACTAAACTGCAAGCTCAATTTTGTCACTCCTCTATCCCCTATTCCGTTAACTGTACAACATTCCCTTCTAAAGCATTTACATAGAAGTCTTTTCTCTCTTCATTTTCTGTTTCGACATTAATATGCCAAGTAGGTGCTAAGATTTGCTGGTTTGAAAGAGGGCTGTGAGTATAGTACCCATATTCAATATTTACCACTTCACTATTTGGCGTTAAATAATTTTTATTATATAGAGCTTCGATTGCCTTTAAAGCAGTGATAGCAGATTCTTTTTCTTCTACTTCCTTGATTTCCTCTAGCATCGATTGCTCATAACTAATGATTTCATTATCCTCATTAAGGTGCAGAATAACCATTCCAATATGGTCTTCTTTAGATTGAAAAATGTTTCGATTATTATATCTTTGAATACATATTATAGAATTCGTTTCGTCATCTGTATACCAGTAATGGTACTGATCACCAGAAATAACATTATCTTTTAGAAATTGTGTAATTTTACTTTCTGTATTTACATCTGGCAATGGAAAAGGCTTTTCCAATGACAAACGTAGCGTTCGAAATGACTCTTCCTCTAGAAGATTTGTATTGGGAAGTTCAAGTATTATATTTTCTAGTTTTGCCACTTCATCAATTGTGAAATCCTTACTCTTTGCTGTAATATAAAAGCTTTTATCGATGTCCTCAGGTAATTCATTATAAACGATTCCCTCAGCCTCCAGCCTTTCCTCAATCGTTGCCTCCTGAATAATCGCATAATTTGATTCATCTCGTAACTCAAAGAATTCAATCGCCAAATAGATATCTAAAATAAGAAAAGCTAGGATAAAAATGGTTTTTGTCTTACTCCAATCCACTTTTATCACCCCTTTGGTCGCCATCTATTCTTAAAACTTGTCCGTCCTGTAGTTCTACACACCAATAAGGGATAATTTTCACAAACCGTTGATCGGTTTCTCCCCCTAGTTCGTACATGATATAAATGTCCTTAATATCCTTCAAATTAATAGATGGATCCTGAGAAAGATTATCCACTAATTCATGCCCGGACATTAATGTTACTGTGTTACTGCTCGAGGCGACTCTCATAAGTCGATAAGAAGGACGTTCATAAATAGATATTTCACTTTGACCCCATCTTTGGGAAATCATTGTTGGTCCAAAAAATTCATCCCCTGATTCAAAAACAGGAATTGATTGAATGGACATAACATATTTAATTTCTTGGGTAAGCTCATTTATCGTATATAATACATAATCATCCGTCCAACCACCATGATCATTTAAATAATCAATACTCTGACTGACAAGAGCACTCCTTTCAAGAAAGCTGGTATCCCTCAATGAAGGATTCACGAATTTCACCGTATGCTCAATTGAATCAATATTAAGCTCCCTTAAACTATCTGTATAGCGATTTTTTGAGTAACTGACATCTTGCTTTACATATTGAGGATTACTAAACAAAGCATTCTTAAAAACGGACCCATCAATTTCATCTGTTATAACATATTGAAAACTATCAATTTTCACTTCATTTTCAGGTAACAGAAATTCAACATCTTCTTCACCATACCTAAAAAATGGCTTTAATTCATCTCTTTGATCATAAATCTCTGCAACAAATTGATTAGCATCCGTAATATTAACAGAAGTCTCAACAATTTTTAATGTTTCACTTGAAACAAAGAATACCTTTTGGACTTCCTTCTCTTGTGGCACATTTAAATAAATTCGATCAAATGTTATATCCTCACTTAAGTCTGTCTCCCACTTAAACATTGTTTCAAAGGTTTCAAATGGTATCCCATCAAGGAATCTGAGTTCTATTTTAGCTTCCTCTTTCCCATGGATCCAACTTGTAAATGTTTCTTTTGTATAGGTTTGGATTAGGTTACGTTTGCTACTTAAACTGTAATCCCATGTTTGCATTTCAGACCAAAGATTATTTAAGTATTGATCATCATAGGTACTAAAATGCTGATCAGATGTATGAAGAAATAACTGATAAGGTTTTATGACCTGATACGGCTCTCGTTCCTCACTAATGATCGGAACACTTTCAACAAAACTATTATTTTGAAATTCCTCATAAGGCGGCTGTGAATTCCATAAACTCCATGTAAAAAATAAACTTGTCGCAACTAGTATCATCAATAGCACACTTTTTATTGACTCTTTATTCATTCCCACTCATCCTCTTGTTCTGGATCGTATGGCAGAGTAAAGAACACAGTTGTTCCTGATCCTTCCTTACTTTGTGCCCATATATCTCCTCCATGTGCTTGAACCATTTCTTTTGCAATCGCTAGTCCTAAGCCAGTTCCTCCTAGCTTACGAGTACGTGCTTTATCAACTCGATAGAAACGGTCAAAAATTTTATTTACACTTTCTTTTGGAATACCAACACCTTCATCCGTTATACGAATTTGAATTTCTAATGGCAGTATATCTATTGTAAAGGTTACTTTTCCACCCTCTGGTGAGTACTTTAAAGCATTAGAAATAATATTATCTAAGACCTGTGTAATTTTATCTGTATCTATGTCAACATAAAGAGGTTCTTTTGGTATGTTTCGAATAAATGTTACGTGTTGGGATTTCGTCATCTCAAATCGGTCGATAATTTTCTGGAAAAAGTCCGTAAAGTTAATCCATACTTTTGTTAATTGATAATCTGTTCGATCAAGTTTCGATAATTGCAATAAGTCATTTACTAGACGAATCATTCGTTCTGTTTCTGTTTGAGTTACATGTAAAAATTGTGGTGCGATCTCCTTATCCTTCCATGCCCCATCTGCTAGTGCTTCTAAATAACTTCTCATCGTTGTAAGAGGAGTACGCAGCTCATGAGAAACATTCGCGACGAATTCTCTTCTTTCTTGATCAATCTTCTCTTGTTCTGTAATATCATACAAAACAGCGATCAACCCATCTGTTTTACCCATTTCTTTTTGAATTACTGAAAAGCTGACACGTAAAATAAACGGACGTTCATCCGATCCTGTATCTAGCACAAGTGATTCTTGTTCTTCAATTAGACTATCAAATGTATATTCATCACTGATTCCAAGGAGTTCTGTAATAGTTGTTTGCTGAATCGTTCCACGTGAAACATTTAACATCTCTAATGCAGGATTATTAATTAAGATCACTTGGCCTTCACGATTTGTCGCAATGACACCATCTGTCATATGGGCAATAACAGATGCTAATTTCTTCCGTTCTCCCTCAGTCATGGCTTGGGCATCTTCAAGCTTTTCTGTCAGATAGTTAAAGGTAATAGCAAGTTGACCAATTTCATCTTCTCCATATACTTTTACTTTTCGAGAGAAATTACCATTGGCTAATTCAATCGCCTGCTTCCTCATATCAGTCATTGGTCTAGTAATGGTCCTTGCCAGAAAAATACCAAGAGCTGCAGTAATAACTAACGAGATAATTGTGCCTGTTGCTAGGATCTTGTTAATAATACTCATCTGCAAAAAAACTTCTTCCATAGATGCCATCACGTAAACTGCACCAATGGTTTGATTATTATGATTCATAGGAACAGTCATAACTCGAACACGTTCGTTTGTTTCTTTATTAATTCCTAAAGCTGTATAATCAAGTCCTACTAATGCACGTCGAACAGACTCTTCTGTTGTCTTCTTTCCTACAATATCCTGATTACTACTAGAGGTAGCGATAACAGTTTTACTCATGTCAATTACTCGAACCTCTTTAATTTCATCAGTTATAAAATCGCCAATAATTGACGTGATTTCACTATTTAGATCCTTACCATCGGTAAATTCTTTAGGATCTCGTGACATTTCTTGCTCGATATTATAAACCAAAAGGCTTACTCGTTTCGTTAATGAAGTTTCAAAGTTAGATTTTAGTGAAGTTTCTAATTCCTTTACAAAATAAACCCCAATAATTTGCATCGCTAACATGATAAGGAGCACATAAACCGATACAAATTTAAAATGAATGGATTGAAAAAACCTTACTCTTTTCATGCCATTAATCCTGTTCTGATTGCTTTAAGTAATAGCCTACCCCACGTCTTGTTACAATCCAAGTTGGGTGGCTAGGGTTATCTTCAATTTTTTCTCTTAAGCGTCGAACCGTCACATCAACTGTTCTTACATCTCCAAAGTAATCATATCCCCATACCGTTTGTAAAAGATGCTCTCGCGTCATAACCTGTCCAATATGCTGAGCAAGATAATGCAGTAACTCAAACTCACGATGTGTCAATTCAATCGTTTCTCCGCGTTTTGACACAACATATGCATCCGGATGGATGACAAGTGATCCGATTGAGATTTCATTGGATGCCCCTTTCGAATCAGTTGTATCATTAGCTTGCTGTCTTCGTAAGTTTGCTTTTACCCTAGCTAATAATTCCCTGGTGCTAAAAGGCTTTGTCACATAGTCATCAGCACCTAATTCAAGACCAAGCACTTTATCGATCTCTGAATCCTTTGCTGTTAACATAATAATCGGCATTTCATATTTTTTTCTCACTTCTCTACATACTTCCATTCCATCTTTGTTTGGAAGCATAATATCTAGTAAGATGAGATCCGGGTTGACCTCTTCTACCATTTCTAAAGCTTGATTTCCATCATATGCACAGTAAACAGCATAGCCTTCTTTTTTTAGGTTAAATTGTAATATATCTGCAATTGGCTTTTCATCATCAACAACTAATATCTTCTTTTCCATATTCTCGCCCCTTTATATATCTTGTCCTACATTGTTGGACCTTCTTTTTATCTTTACCTGCTGATTTCTACTTCAATCAGCATAGTGGTATCAAAGTTAGCTTTTTGCTAGTAAATTTTCATATAGTTAAATGTACCATGTTCAAAGACAAGAATCATCTTTTTCAAAGATTCCCATCTATATTAGTTTACTATAAGTTTAGCTGTGGTATAAAAAATAATAATGAGTTAAAAAGATGAGGAAAACTTGGCCTGTTGTAAGTCCTAATGGCAAAAAACCTCATTTTTCGAAAAGTAAAAAAAGGGACTGACCTATATTAACTAGTGTGTCAGACCCTTTATATCCTCTTATTTTAAATATTTTTCCGGATTTTTGAGGTTTCCATTCTCATAAACTTCAAAATGAAGGTGAATTCCTGTAGAATTGCCTGTTGAGCCCATTACACCTAGTTTCTGCCCTTGTGACACAACTTGTCCGACTGAGACAGATATTGAACTTAAATGTGCATAAACAGTTCTCATCCCATTGTTATGATCAATGACAACCTTATTTCCATAACCACCATCATAGCCTGCTTGTATAACCCGTCCATTATCCGCAGCTTTTATTGTACGATCACTAGGTCTTGCTATATCAATTCCCTTATGCAGTTTACCCCAGCGTTGTCCAAGTCCACTAGAAATATAGCCCCCTACTGCAGGCCAGGCTAGGTTTCCAGTTCCTCTTGATGGAATCACTTTCGTACCTTTTATGATGATTTCGTTTACTGGTTCCTTTATTGTTTTTTCAGTTAAAACTTCTTTTGTTGTCTCAGAACCATTTTGTTTTGTAACAATATAATGAACTAATCTTTCTCCATTCACACCTTCCTGGGAAATTTCCTCTTCTCCCTTTGGCATGGAGGCATCTTCTTTTGTTTCTGTTTTATAATCAATTGTTTCTTTTTCAGAGACTTCTTCTTCAACTTGAACCATTACATATGGCTTCAACTCAGTTACGTTTAACAAATCACCTGGTTTAATGACAGAGTCTTCTTCAAGTCCAGGATTGAGCTCTAGCAGCTTTTCAAGAGGTAGATCATGTTTTGATGCTATTTCTCCGAGGACATCCTTCTCCTGCACTTCATATTTCTTCATTACAGGTGTTCCTTTTTCCAATAGGTTAAGCCCCTGATTAGAAGTCAAAACCTTTTCAGGTAGTACTTTTTTTGTTTCAAGTTTAACCTCTTCAGTAAAAGAAACTTCCGTAATGCGAGATTGCCCCTCTTTAAGAGCAGGTAATGGCTGATTAACTTCTCGTGCTGCTAAGTCATCTAATACTTCTTTTGAAACAAATTGCTGTTTATATTCTTCTAACACATTTTGTGCAATCGAACTATCCTGAAATACAGCAACTTCTTGATCATTAATTTTCAAAACAGTCGCTTCCACAACAACATCAAGTTTTTGCTCCAGATTCTTTATAACTTCTGCATTATTAAAAACTGGACGAAACATTTTTTCAGGAATGATCTCAACATCTTCGACTGTTAGTTGATAATCTTTATACGTATCTTTTAGTTTATTAATTTTTAAGGAGCTTAGCTCTTCAATTACCTTCTGATTATCTACTGTTCCCATGTACTCATTTTCAAGATATATATGGTAAACAGTTGGTAAGGAATCTTCAGCTTGAGCATTTATTCCAAATGTTAAGGATGTTGCTAATACCACACCCATAGTCCATTTTTTTAAAGGTGAGCACTGCTTGTATGGCTTTTGTTCGCCTAGCACTCTAGTAGAACGCTTAAACAATGGTATTTCCTCCTAAATCTATAAAGTAGAGCACTTCAAAAAGCCTACTACTCTGAATTCACTCTTAAATACCGACAAAATTCACGTCATTTTACCCTTTACTAATTTAACATAGATTCAATAATAGTACGGTAAAAATCGTCAAATTGTAATATTACTGTATTATTGGATACAATTTTTGGTTATATTGTCGCATCATGGAATTTTAATTCTACCAATTTTTCTATAAATATAGAAAAAAAGACATGAATCTTAAAAGATTCATGCCTTTAGAGTGGCTCGGGACGGAATCGAACCGCC
>DASQMK010000601.1:0-1746 GCA_035645575.1 Metabacillus sp. | reverse complement strand
CCATCTTCTTTTTTCCTCAATGATTGAGACAAAACTGTAACTTCTGCACCCATTGCGTGTGCAATCTTGACAGCCATATGACCAAGACCGCCCATACCAACAACCGCTACTTTCTTACCTGGACCAGCTCCCCAATGGTTTAATGGAGAATATGTAGTAATACCTGCGCAAAGCAAGGGTGCTGCAGCATCAAGCTCAATATTATCAGGAATTCTAACTACGAAGTCCTCAGTTACAACAATGTGAGTAGAGTAGCCACCTTGTGTAGGCTCACCGTATTTGTCAACTCCAGCGTAGGTAGGGATATTTCCTTTGAGGCAGTATTGTTCCTCTCCTTTACGGCAGTTCTCACAATCACCACAGGAGTCAACCATACATCCGACCCCTACTCGGTCACCAACCTTGTACTTTGTGACCTCTGCTCCTACATCCGTGACAATTCCCGCAATCTCATGTCCAGGTACGAGTGGATAGTTCACTGGACCCCATTCTCCGTGTGCGGTATGGATATCAGAATGGCATATTCCAGCAAATTTAATTTCAATTAGAACATCATGTAAATCAAGATCGCGTCGTTTAATTTCAGCAGCTCGAAACGGTTTGTCTGGTCCATCGACAGCTCGTGCTTTAGCAGTAATCATTAATAAACCTCCTAAAATTTAACTTTTCAAGAGAATGTGCTTGTATCGGGTAAATGAATCACTCAGGTTATATTTCCCTTCATTCATTTATATCCCTACTTTTTTCTCTTGCAAAACAATGGTAACCCTTATAGTTAACTCTAGGTCAAGTGATTCATTTATATTTTTTTAAAATCTCCCCTGCTATACAATTTTCATATATCTATCAATCTAGCCTATAAATAACTAATACTATTAAACCAGGGCCGATTTTTTCAAGGTACTTTGACAATCAGCAAATACCGTGATAAAATCCCCTCACAACAATAGAGTTAACTCGAGGTCTATAACATTAAGAAAGGGAGATGTTGAAGACATATTCTATTAGCGAAGTTGCAAAAGAATTGAATCTTACCGTATATACCTTGCGTTACTACGACAAAGAGGGACTTATGCCTTTTGTAGAACGGACAGCCAGTGGAACTCGTTTGTTTAAAGAATCCGATATCGACGCTTTAAAAGTAATTGAATGTCTGAAATCCACTGGGATGCCTATTAAAAATATTAAACATTTCATTAATTGGTGTTCTGATGGGGATTCCACTTTTCAGCAAAGATATGACATGTTTATGGAAAGAAAAGCTATTGTAGAAGCGCAGATGGAAGAACTAAAAAAACAATGGAACTTATCGATCATAAATGTTCTTATTACAAGACTGCTTTGGCTGCCGGAACGGAAGATATTCACAAAAACAATAAAATAGAGATTCCCATTACTAATTAATAAAGACCACCTGTATTGTGGTGACCCCTAAAAGTTAGAGTTTTATATTAAGCAGCTAATTGGCTGGTATGGATACGGAATTGAACTGGACTCATGCTTGCCAATTTTTGCTTTATGCGCTTGCTATAATAAATGATATATTCTTCAATTCTCTTTTTTAATTCCTCAAATGAGCAGACTGCTTCTCCATAATACATTTCCTGTTTTAGTAATCCGAAAAAGTTCTCCATCGGTGAATTATCTAAACAGTTTCCCTTTCGTGACATACTCTGGAACACCTTATGTTTCTTTAGGGTTTTCGTCCATTTCTTATGTTGATAATGCCAGCCTTGATCGGAATGA
>DASQMK010000600.1:0-5941 GCA_035645575.1 Metabacillus sp. | reverse complement strand
TTATTTTTTACTATCAGAAAGTATAAAAATTTTATGGATGATAGTATAAGAAAAACTAAGGCTTTCGCCATTAAGACTTGGCGACAAGCCAAGTTTTTCTAATCATATAGAAAGTAAGATTCTAAAACGTTAGCGGGGTATGAACGTGACGATTCAATTTATACTTGGTCGCTCTGGGAGCGGGAAAACAGAGACGATATTAAATGAAATAAGAGACAGACTATTTGATGAGCCAATTGGCCGGCCGATTATTTATCTTGTTCCAGATCAGATGACATTTGGCGCAGAGTACGAATTAATTCGCACACCGAAATTAGGTGGAATGATAAGAGCCCAAACCTTTAGTTTCAGTCGTTTGGCATGGAGGGTGTTGCAGGAAACAGGTGGAATGACGCGTCAGCATCTTTCAAGTACTGGAATTCAAATGTTATTAAGAAAGCTTGTAGAACAATATAAACATGAATTTAAAGTTTTTTCTAAAGCTAGTGATAAAAATGGATTTATTGAACAATTAGAGACCATGCTTACAGAGTTTAAACGTTATTGTTTATCACCAGAAGAGTTAGAGCATTATGTAGAAAGTGCTCAAACAGAGCTTGATCAAAAGTCATTAACAGATAAGCTTCATGACATGGCGATCCTATATAAACAAATGGAAATCCAATTAAGTAGGCAGTATGTTGATTCTGAGGATTACTTGAGACTGCTTGCAGAAAAAGTGCAGGACTCAAGCTATTTACAATCAGCAGATATTTATATTGATGGGTTCCATAGTTTTACACCACAGGAGTATGAAGTTATCGGCTCTTTAATTAATCATGCAAAAAATGTGAAAATTGCACTTACTGCGGACAAGCCATATGAGGAATTTCTTCCACATGAGCTGCATTTATTCCAAATGACTGGAAGAACCTATCATAAAATTCTTCAGCTTGCTACTGAGGCTGGAAAACAAATAGTCGAACCTTTGCTCCTTAAGGAACAGCATCGCTTTAGCAGGAATCCATCGCTACAGCATTTAGAAACATATTATGATATCAGACCAACACAAGTATTTGAAGGCAAGACAAGTCTCACAATCTATCAGGCTGCAAACCGCCGCTCTGAAATTGAAGGGATTGCAAGAAAAATTCAATCACTTGTGAGACAAGGAGATTACCGTTATCGTGATATCGCATTGCTTGTTCGAAATTCAAACGATTATCGAGATGTGATTGAGCAGGTATTTCGTGATTATGAGGTACCATTTTTTATTGATCAAAAACGTTCTATGCTGAATCACCCATTAGTTGAGCTTATTCGTTCTACATTAGAGGTGATTAACGGTCATTGGCGATACGAGGCCGTGTTCCGCGGGGTTAAAACGGAATTGCTGTTTCCGTTAGAAGCAAATATCCAGTCTCTTCGCGAAGATATGGACTTGCTCGAAAACTATGTTTTATCCTACGGCATTCAAGGGTCAAAATGGACAAAGGATGAGCGTTGGCGCTACCGTCGTTTTTATTCACTTGACGATGAGTTTGTCGTGACAGATGAAGAAAAACAAATGGAAGACAAATTAAATGATCTTCGAGAGCTGATTGTTCAACCGATCCAATCCTTGCATAAACGATTAAAAAGAAGTAAAAATGGACGTACTCTTGCCGAGGCTTTGTATTTATATTTAGAAGAATTGGAGATTCCTCAAAAGCTAGAAACACTTAGGCTAAAAGCGGAGGAAAAAGGACAATTATTAGAAGCGAGAGAGCATGATCAAGTATGGCAGGCTGTTGTAAATATATTAGATGAGTTTGTTGAAATGATGGCAGACGAACCTGTTTCATTAAAACTCTTTTCTGAAATGCTTGAAACAGGATTAGAATCCTTGAAATTCTCCCTAGTTCCTCCAGCTATTGATCAGGTATTAATAGCAGATTTAGAGAAATCAAGATTCTTCCATGTGAAATGTTCATTCATTATTGGTGCAAATGATGGCGTGATCCCAGCCAGACCGAAGGAAGAAGGCATTTTAACAGAAGATGACAGAGAGTTCCTGCACTATCAAGGTGTTGAATTAGCCCCTAATGCGAGACAGCAGCTCCTTGATGAGAACTTTGCTATTTATATGGGGTTATCAAGTCCGTCAGAAAGGCTATTTCTATCCTATCCAATGGCAGATGAAGAAGGAAAGGCGTTACTACCATCGGTGATCATTAAGCGAATCCAGGAAATGTTTCCTGAGATTGAACAACAAAGGTTGCTGAACGAGCCTGAGCAGCTATCAACAGAAGAACAGTTATCATTTATTCTGAATCAGAATGTAACACTTTCTTATGTGACTTCACAATTACAATCATGGAAAAGGGGATACCCTGTTCATCCTTTATGGTGGGATGCCTATAATTATTTTGTGACATCAGAAAGTCAGCAAATTACAAAAAGAGTGTTAAGCAGTTTGTCGTATGAAAACAAACCAAAACAGCTTGAACCAAACATAAGCCGAGAACTGTACGGCGAGCATATTCAAGGCAGTGTGTCACGAATGGAGAAGTTTAATAGTTGTCCATTTTCACATTTTGCATCACACGGCTTAAAGCTTAGAGAAAGACAATTTTTTAAACTTGAGGCACCTGATATTGGACAAATGTTCCACTCTGCCTTAAAGCTTATTTCCGATCGTTTGCAGCAGTTAAAGCTTGATTGGAAAGAGCTTACGAAGGATCAATGTGAGCGACTTTCGAATGATGCTGTTGAAAAATTAGCACCACGTTTGCAAAAGGAGATTTTATTAAGCTCAAATCGTCATCACTACATTAAACGTAAGCTTCAAAAAATCCTTGCTCGTGCTTCATCCATTTTAAGTGAGCATGCCAAAGCTAGCGGATTTGCACCAGTAGGGTTAGAGCTTGGCTTTGGAAAAGGGGGAGAACTTCCGCCAATACGCTTTACATTACCGAATGGCTGCACAATGGAAGTAGCAGGGAGAATTGACCGAGTGGATAAAGCGACAGGGTCGAATGGTGTGTTATTAAGAATTGTTGACTATAAATCTAGTGAAAAAAATGTCCAGCTTTCCGAAGTGTATTACGGATTAGCATTGCAAATGCTCACATACTTAGATGTGATTATTTCAAACTCCAGCCAATGGTTAGGTGTGAAGGCGACGCCTGCTGGTGTGTTGTATTTCCATGTGCATGAT
Organism: Metabacillus sp.; assembly: GCA_035645575.1. Classification (GTDB taxonomy): domain Bacteria; phylum Bacillota; class Bacilli; order Bacillales; family Bacillaceae; genus Metabacillus. The sequence goes on along the minus strand of DASQMK010000600.1, from coordinate 2,763 downwards.
CCGATGATCCAAGCATCATCGTTGTTACCTGAAGATAAGCTGGACGATGAAATTTTTAAAAAGTTTAAAATGAAGGGTCTATTACTAAGTGACGAGGAAGCTGTTCGATTGATGGATAACACATTAACTGAAGGAAGCACGTCAAATATTATCTCCGCAGGCTTGAAAAAAGATGGAGGGTTCCGTTCAACTTCTTCCATTGCAAGTGAAGAGGAATTTGAGCTGTTACGAAGTCATGTTCGTTCTACCTTTAAAAAAATTGGAACGAATATTACAGATGGTGTGATTGATATTAGTCCATACAAACTAAAGGATAAAATGCCATGTACGTATTGTGAATATAAATCTGTTTGTCAATTTGATGAGTCATTAGAGGAAAATAATTTCCGAATCTTAAAAAGTGAAAAAAATGATGAAGTACTAAGAAAGCTAAGAGAGGAGGCAGGGCGTCATGAGTGAACTTATTCCAAAGCCGGAAAATAGCCAATGGACAGATGATCAATGGAAAGCGATTGTGGCGAGTGGACAGGATATATTAGTTGCAGCTGCGGCTGGTTCAGGGAAAACAGCTGTCCTAGTTGAGCGAATCATCCGAAAGATTTTAAATAGAGAAAATCCTGTAGATGTGGATTCACTTCTAGTCGTTACGTTCACGAATGCCTCCGCTGCTGAAATGAGGAGCCGGATTGGCGAAGCACTAGAAAAAGCGTTGAAAGAGAATCCATCATCTCTTCACTTACGTAGACAGCTTACTTTGCTCAATAAGGCATCTATCTCGACATTACATTCATTTTGTTTACAAGTTGTTCGAAAATATTACTATTTGATTAATATTGATCCAAGTTTCCGAATTGCTGATCAAACTGAAGGTCAGCTGCTGATTGATGAGGTTCTTGATGAGATGTTTGAAGAGGAATATAGCCGAGAAGACAATGAGGAGTTCTTTGACTTAGTTGATCGTTATACGTCAGATCGAAGTGATCTTGAACTGCAGTCATTAATTCGAGAGCTTTATTTTTTCTCAAGATCACACCCAACACCGAATATTTGGCTTGATCAGCTTACAGAAATGTACGATATAGATGAAAATGAAATAGATTCTTTGCCATTTATCACGTATCTTTTACAAGATATTGAGATGCAGCTTACAGGGGTCAAAGACCAGCTGCTACAAGCGATGGAGCTAACAAAGCTGCCTGCTGGCCCCGCTCCGCGAGCAGAGAACTTAGAGGATGATTTAAAACAGATCTCTGAGATGATTTCCCATAAGGACTCATGGGAAAAGCTCAGTGAACTCATTAAAAAATTCAAAATGTCCCGTGCGAAAATTGTGAAAGGCGATCAATATGATAAACGTCTAACAGATCAAGTCACATCACTGCGAAATGCAGCAAAAAAACAAATTGAGCAGCTTCGAGACGAGCTTTTTTCACGTTCACTAAACAATTATATTCAAGACTTTGAACACTTGAGACCAGTTGTGAAAAAGCTTGTTTCCCTTGTTCAACAGTTTGCAGATCGCTATGAAGGAATGAAAAAGGAAAAAGGGATTGTTGATTTTGCTGATCTAGAGCATTATTGCCTGCAAATCCTACAAACAGAAGAAGGAGAACCCAGTGAAGCGGCTCTTTACTATAAACAGCAGTTTGTAGAAGTGTTAGTAGATGAATACCAAGATACAAATCTTGTACAAGAATCTATTTTGAAATTAGTCACAAAGGATGAGGAAGCAACCGGAAATCTTTTCATGGTAGGAGATGTGAAGCAATCGATCTACCGGTTCCGATTAGCTGAGCCATTTCTATTTTTAAGTAAATATAAACGATTTACTCAAGTACCTGAAAATACAGGGATGCGAATTGATTTGTCAAAGAACTTCCGTAGCCGTTCAGAGGTATTAGATGGGACAAACTATTTATTTAAGCAAATTATGGGTGAGACCGTTGGAGAAATCGTGTATGACCATGATGCTGAATTAAAGCTAGGGGCTGACTACCCAAAGAATCATCAGATGAGTACAGAGCTCTTACTCGTTGAACGTGGCGGTGATGAGGGAGGTTCTGAGAAGGAAGATTCAGAAGCTGAAGGTGTTTTTGACGAGCAAGAACTAGAAACAGTTCAACTAGAAGCAAGATTAATGGCCAAAAAAATTAAAACATTAATAGATGAACAGTTTCAGGTATATGATCGGGGAATAGGAGGAACACGAAACATCACATATCGTGATGTGGTGATTCTCCTTCGATCGATGCCATGGGCGCCGCAAATAATGGAAGAGTTCAAGCAAGCTGGAATTCCGGTCTATGCGAATCTTTCAAATGGATATTTTGAAGCAACAGAAGTAGCAATTATGCTATCTGTCTTAAAAATTATTGATAATCCATTTCAAGATATCCCATTAGCTGCAGCGCTGCGTTCACCTGTTGTTGGACTAAGTGAAAATGAGCTGGCATTGATTCGAACCTATGATCGAAAGGGAACTTTCTATGATGCTGTTAAAGCATTCATTCGATCTGGAGAACTGGATCATCGAGAACTATTTGAAAAACTAAACCCATTTATTGAGCTATTACAAGGCTGGCGTGACATAGCTAGACAAGGCTCTGTCTCAGATTTAATTTGGCAGCTTTATCGTGATACAAAGTTCTTTGATTTTGTTGGTGGGATGCCTGGCGGTAAACAGCGTCAAGCAAACCTACGAGCATTATATGATCGTGCCAGACAATATGAAGCAACATCGTTTAGAGGGTTATTCCGCTTCTT
>DASQMK010000599.1:0-6847 GCA_035645575.1 Metabacillus sp. | reverse complement strand
AGTAACTGATGGCTCTATGAACCATCACTTCATCTTTTTTCATAGCAGAATTTTGATCATAAAAGTACCCTGTATCGGAATCTTGTTTGTTTTGAAAAAAATGGATCATCTGCTTCCTCATTTTTTCAGGCATATCTTTTACTAAATCATTTCGATCTAAAATGTTTAATGCTTGTGCTGAAGACTCAATATCAGGTGTATAATTGTCATCACGGATTGAACTTTTTGCATAGTAAAATCCGCCGGTTTCTTCATCGTACTGACCTGCAAGCCAATCAAAAAAGCCTTCAAATGCATGTTCCAGTTGCTTCAATTGTGAAATCAATTCCTCATTACTGTTATTCATTTATACTTCACCTACTCTCTTCAATTAAAAACTATTCTTTCATTGACCCTAACAAAGCACCCTTAGCAAAATGCTTCTGCAGGAATGGGTAAACAAGAAGCACAGGTATTGTCGCTACAACGATGACAGCCATCTTAACGGTCTGTTCAGGTGGAGGAACATCTGTATAATTCGCACCGTCATAGTTCATACCACCAGCCAAAACAACAATCTGACGGAGAAGCACCTGAATAGGCCATTTTGAAGCATCATTTAAATACAGAATGGCATGCATATACGTATTCCAGTATGTTACAGCGTAAAATAAAGAGATTGTCGCTAAAACAGGCATTGAACATGGGAGTACGATGCGGAAAAGAATTCCGAAATCATTGCATCCATCAATTTTCGCAGATTCTTCCAACCCATCAGGCAACCCCTGAAAAAAGCTTTTAAGAATAATCATGTTAAAGGCATTAATGGAGACGGGGATAATCAATGATAGATAAGAATCGAGTAATCCCGTTTCTTTCACAACTAAGAACATCGGGATCATCCCGCCATTGAATAGCATGGTAAATACGATAAAAAACATAATAAACCTTCTACCGACTAAGTCTTTTCGCGAAAGACCATAAGCTGTTAGTACTGAAAGCAACATACTCCACAACGTTCCAAAAAAAGTAACACCAACTGAAACGCCTAAAGCACGAAGGACTGTATCAGTCGAAAAAATATATTTATACGCTGCAAGACTCCACTCTGTAGGAATCAATACAAATCTTTTTGTAGCTAGTTCCGCACTTGTTGCAAACGAGCTGGCAACAACATGAATAAAGGGTAATATCGTAAGCAATGAAATAATGGTTAATATAATGATATTCGTCCAATTAAATAGGCGGCTACCTATTGATTTGTCTTCGACCATCGTTATCCCTCCTAAATATTTGTTAGTAAACGCCTTCCTCACCAGACTTTTTCGCCAGCCAGTTTGCAAACATAACCAGTACAAGCCCTACAATACCTTTAAAGAAACCAACAGCAGTACTATAACTAAATTGACCTTGCTGTAGACCTGTTGTATAAACATAGGTATCAAAAATCTCGGCAACATTACGATTTGAGGAATTTAATAGAAGATAGATATGTTCAAAACCGAGTTCAAGGACGTCACCAATTTTTAAGATTAATAGAACAACAATGACGCTTTTAATAGCAGGTAAAGTAATATGAATCATTTGCTGTAAACGATTTGCACCATCCATTCTAGCTGCTTCATATAACTGAGGATCCACGGCAGCAATTGCTGCTAGGAAAATGATTGTTCCCCAACCAGCCTCTCTCCAAATGACCTGTAAAATATACATAGGTCTAAACCATTCGTCACTTAAAAGAAAATTAATTTGCTGAAATCCTAGGCTTTCTAAAATCCCATTCACCACACCGCCATCGAGAGTTAAGATAACATAACAAATCGAAACGATAATGACCCAAGACATAAAATGGGGGATATAAATAATCGTTTGGACAGTTCTTTTAAAGGCATGATTTCTCACTTCATTTAGCATCAAGGCTAAAATAATTGGGATTGGAAAGAAAATAACTAATTGTAACAAAAATAGAAAAAGAGTATTACCAAAAATCATCCAAAAGTCAGGTTCTGAAAATAATCGTTTAAAATGTTCGAGACCTACCCATTCACTTCCGGAAATACCTAAGTATGGCTTATAGTCCTGGAAAGCAATAATTAATCCATACATTGGCAGGTATTTATAAATGAGGAAATATAAAATACCAGGTAGAATCATGAGATAGATTAATTTATTTTTTTTAATACGTCTCCATAACTCTGCTCTTCGGTTTGTCTCAGGAATAACAGTGGTACTTTTTTTAACTGCAACTAAGTCATTATTCATTTTCAACTTCCTTCCTCTAATCAACTAGATTATGAGACATGGAAAAGGCTGTTCACATTGTACAGCCTTTCCACTTTTACCATTCATGTCTTCTATTCTTAGTTATTCACTTTTTCATAAGAGGCATTGTATTCCTCAATGACCTTATCTCCACCTTGTTCTCTCCACTTCTTAACAGCATCATCAAAGCCTTTTTTATCAATTTGACCAAGAATGTATTGGTATGTTGCATCAGTAATAATGGTTTGTAATCTTTCACCATTTTTCGTAAATGTCTCAGAATCTAATGTGACAACAGGGTTATTAATAAGATAATTTTCATTTTCTTTAATTAGCTCTTCAGCTTTTGCTTTGATTTCATACTCAGCTAGTCCCTCATATCTGCCATTTGTATCAGGCTCTCCAACCTCCAGAGAAAGATATGGTCTAACCTCACGATCTAGCTTCTCTCTTATGCTTGCATCTGGTAATGCAGCACCATCTTTTACTTCATAATGCTCTCCTTCAATTCCCCATAACAACAAGTTTGCCAGTTCAGGAGTCATTAAGTGGTCATAGAATTCTAAAGCCTTTTTTAACTCTTCTTCAGATTTAATAGCGGATTTAGGAAATAATATAGCACTTCCAAATCCAGGAATAGACCATATGCCAAATTCTCCGTTTGGACCCTTAACTTTATTTTGAACATCATACTCTAAATCCGGATTAAGCTTAATCGCATCATCATATAAGCCTTGTACATCACCAATAGATCCTACATAAATTCCAGATGTCCCATTTTTAAACATAGCTTGTTGGTCCTTTTTACTTGTTACTGGAAAATCCTTATTGATATATCCGTTCTCGTGTAAATCTCTAAAAAAGTCTAATGTATCTATATATTCATCAAACATGAACTCTGGCATTAATTTGCCATCTTTCATTCCCCATTCATTTGGAGTACCAAACCAAGATGAGACTGTTTTAAATGCCCCATATATTAAATCGCTGCGATCTGATAATCCAATTGTATCGTCCTTCCCATTGCCATCAGGATCATCCTCTGTAAACGCTCTTGCCATCTCATAAAATTCTTCTGTGTTCGTTGGAGTAGCAATTCCCAATTTGTCAGCCCAATCTTTACGGAAGATGAAACCTTGTCGGGACAATGGTCTTCCTTGATAAATGGCATACACTTTACCATCAACTTTAGTATTCTCAATAATTGTTGGCTTTAGCTTTTTCAAATTTTCAAATTCGTCTAAATAAGGACCGATTTCCCAGAACTGATCATCACGAATAGCTTGCTTAAACTGAGTACCTAATTCTTGAGCTGATATCGATACTGCCATTGGCAATGTTCCTGTTGCAAAAGCTGTGTTTAATTTTTCAATATAATTTGCGTCTGGCACCCATTGAATATCCAATTCCGTATTGGTTTTTTCTTCTATTAGTTTCTCTAGCCTTTCATCAGGAATTTCAGGTGTGTGGAGAGTCGCCATAATTGATAGTTTAAATGGTGCATCACTTTCTCCCGACTCAGCTGTTGGGTTAGTGTTTGAAGCGCTTTCATTTGAACAAGCAACAAGTGATGATAATCCTAATGAAAGAGCACAAACCGTACTAAGGAATTTTTTGGTACTAATCATTTTTTTACCCCCAGTTTGAATTTTTTGTTTGTTGCACATTATCAGAATAATTCAGCCAATTGGAAACCGTATATAATCACTTCCTCATATCCCTTAAAAATACAGGGTTTTCCAGCAATTCTGTTAGAAAAACTAATAAAATGATTATTGGTTTACGTACTCTTTCATTAGAAAAGTGCAAGCGCCTTGATCATACTAAGGCATGCATAAGACACTCATGCAGTCCAAATTCGCGACGTCAATCTCCACGACTGCTCTTGCACGTCCTGTACGATCTACGGCTAAGCGCTGAAGCTAGACACAAAAACTAAGTACAAAATTTTATACTTTCTTATCTTTTAAAAATAGACTGCCAATGCTGACAGTCATCCTGTTACTCATCAATGAATTCTACAATAGGTAAGTCAAGTTCACGAATCCCTTCTACTATTAATCTAGCAATCTGATACGCTCCTTCTTCACAAAAGTGGGTATTATCCTGTAGTCCATCTGGATAGTTTTTGTTGCTTCCTTTTTCTACCCAAAGAAAGATCTTCTTTGATTCCTCTGAACCAAGTTTTTCAAGGTATTCTCTGCTTCTTTTCGTTAGATCAATAACTGGGACATTTCTTTCCTTTGCAACCTGTCTAATAGCATATGGATATTGGCCATGTATTTCCTCAAAGTTCCCATTCTCATCAAAACTTCTTCTTTGTACTGGTGTAATTAATACAGGGGTAGCTCCTTTTTTAAGCGCAACATCAATATACTGATTAAGATAATCCTTGAAATCTAAGAATGGTTCAGTATATCTGTCATCTTGTTTTGCATCATTATGACCAAATTGAATAAATAGATAGTCATTAGCCTTCAATTTTTCATCTATTCTAAGTAATCTTTCCTCTTTAACAAAGCTTTTAGAGCTTCGACCTGAAGCAGCTTCATTTACAATTCTAATATCATTCATGAAAAATTGGTTTAATACTTGACCCCAGCCAGCTTGTGGAGCCCTCTCTATCGGATATGAAGAAGCCGTTGAATCTCCTGCAATAAATATCGAGGTTTTCCTTAGTTCACTCATACCTGTTTCCCCCATATTTTGATTTTTTTGTGGTAAGTGTTCTGATGATTATTGCACGGTGTAATGATCATGATGTTAAAAAGGACGAACTATTATTCTATAGATCGTCCTTTTAAGAAGTTTAAATAGTATAAAGCTTTGTACATGGTTTTGGTGTCCAGCTCCAGGCACCATCGGCTCTAGGGTCTAGTCAAATAGGAATTAAAGGTAAAAAACACCTTCTATTCCTATTTGCCTTATGCTTGTCGCCGATAGGCAGGCACCTTTCATTGCTTTGGATTCCATCCATTTAATACATTTTCCACAGTATAGAGCTTAGCTTCTTCATCAGTTAATTGAGGACGAGACAGATTTGCACCTGGTCCCTCGTTTTGATACTCAAAAAATCTCGCATCTTTTGCACTGAAGCCTGACATATCCGTCCATCCCTCCTGATGAATATGTGCTCCGAGTTCACAATTTTTAAAGACCACACTTGCAATAGCGTTCGGGTCTCCTCCAGGGTGCCAAGGTCTTCCTAAGTAAACAGTGCCATCTGCTGCATCACTTATTAAGCGGCTATTGATAAACAGAAAACCAAACGGTTCGTTTATGTCCGTACTTGCTGCTGTGATATATCCATTATTTGTTTTGGAGCCTCTGTCTACTGAGACAATCTCACACTCTTCAAATACCGCTCTTGCTCCTCCAAAAATAAAATCAACATCACCTTCTATATAACATTGACTAAAGTATTGAGTTCCATCATTAACATATAGGGTATCTTGGTTCCCTATAAAGCGAACATTATGAAACTTCATTCTTTCACCACGTGTATAAACCGCAACCGCTTGGGAGCCGCCTTCTACTAAGCTTTCATCAAAGGAATTTTCCATTGTCATGTTTTTGGCTGTAAAATCATTTGCGTACAGATATACACTTGCACTGCCACTTGTGCCATATGTTCCACCTTCTCGTCTTTCCTTTTTTGCATAGTTATCATACGTAAGAATGGTGTCCTCTGCACTTTCTCCTACTAATGTAATAAAAGGTTTATTTGCAGGTACTTTTACTACTTCTTTATAAACACCGTTTTTGATAAAAATTTCAACTGGGTCTGTATTATTAGTAGGTACAGCATCAATGGCTTCTTGAACCGTTTGATAGTCTCCGCTATCATCCTTTGAAACAGTTAATGTTACATGTAGATTCTTTAATTCCTCTGTCACATCTCCCACTCTACTTAGCTCCCCTTCTTCAAGTCCTCTACCATAGGTATCCACTAATTCATTAGGTTGAACCTCTACATAAACGTGATTTTCAAAGTATCCTGTTGTTTTTGCTATTTCTAATAGTTGCTTAGCATAGCTTCCGCCCCATGAATACCCATCGCGACGTTCTTTTTCAATTTCTTGAATGGTTCTTTTAATGACACCATCTCTTCCAGAGAAGATCGGTTCATTTGTTCCAATTTCATAGAATCGGTACCATGTAACAGCTTCTGGATCCTCTACAAAATAAACACCATTCGGGTCACCGCTTACGTAGCGAATCCCTTCAAGTTTCACTTCATCAAACCAATGAAGGGCTCCTAAAATCGCTTTTTGTATCTCTGGAGTTTGATTTGGTCGTGACATTAAAAATTTCACAATTCCTACCGACTCACTTCCCGATATCGATGGATGTTCATATACTCTAGCATGCTGTGCTTCATAAGTAATCGGGTCATGTTGCGCACACCAAGCTGTCAGCTTTCCATCTACTTCAATTTGCGATTTTAAAATATAATCTATCCCCTTATTCACTGATGCTTCAATCTTGTTCTTTAATGTCTCATCTACTATGTTTTGATCAAAAGGATATTTTTCATTAGATACATCATCCAACAGTTGTAAGACATTAATCATCGCATTATCGTTAAATGTGACATAGTTCGAAT
>DASQMK010000598.1:0-6279 GCA_035645575.1 Metabacillus sp. | reverse complement strand
ATGAATATTTTACTAGCGGTGATCATTGGTTTAGGTTTGTACAGTTTACAGATTGACAGTATGGATCTAGAAGGCTCTCTCCTATATGGTGCAGTTCTTGGAGCAACAGGTATTTTCTTTAGTGCCGTTACGGCTCTATTCGCTCAACTATCATCAAATGCAAGAGGGACAATTGGTCTTTCCTTTGCCGTACTTGGAATTTCTTATTTAATTCGGGCAATCGGTGATGTGAGCAATGAAACTATTTCTTGGTTTTCACCTTTAGGCTGGGGATTAAAAACAGAGGTGTATGTAAACAATTACTGGTGGCCAGTTGGGTTAACGATTTTGTTCTCTATCGTTATTTTCATTCTTGCTTATTATTTAAATACTATTCGTGATTTGGATGCAGGATTTATTCCGGCTCGGCCGGGGAGAAGGCACGCATCACGTTTATTGGAAAGTCCTATTGGTCTAGCGTTTAGAATCCAACGAACAGGGATTATCACCTGGGCAATTGGAATGTTCATTTTAGGTGTATCCTATGGATCAGTATTCGGTGATTTAGAATCGTTTTTTTCTAATAATGAGATGATCAGTCAAATGTTAACTCCCGTTAAAGGGTTAACGTTAACGGAACAATTTGTTTCGATGTTAATGTCTGTTATTTCGATGATCTGTACAATTCCTGCATTAATGTTTTTGCTTAAACTAAAAGGAGAAGAAAAACGAAATCGAACAGAGCACTTACTAACACGCGCTGTTTCAAGAAACAAACTAATGGGAAGTTACTTACTTCTTTCCATTCTCCTTGGTTTCATGATGTTATTTTTAGCCATCCTTGGATTATGGGCTGCAGCAGCAAGTGTAATGGAAGACCCTATTGCTTTTAGTCTCTTATTCAAAGCTGTGATGGCATATTTACCAGCGATATGGGTCATTACAGGTTTATCTGCATTCATGATGGGTGTTAAACCTCAATTCTCTGGATTTTCGTGGTTCTATTTAGGGTATTCATTCTTCGTTGTCTATTTAGGGACGATGCTTCAATTCCCTGAATGGATGGGAAATCTCTCACCATTCGGTCACGTCCCACAACTTCCTGTCGAGGAAATGAATTATGCTTCAATTACCTTATTAACTAGTATTGCAGTCGTCCTTATCGCTATCGGGTTTATTGGATACCGACAACGTGATATTGAAGGCTAGTATAAGGACCCTCTAATAGCATAGGCTATTAGGGGGTTTTTTGGAGGTTAGGTCTATAAAATATACTTTATGAAGGCGAAAACAAAGGACGTATTTATTGACCTCACTTTTATTGATCAACTTTTATTTGACACAAATTTTTTAATTCTTTACACAATTAAAACCAACTTTATTGATAGGAATAGTGAGTTGTGTTAAAATGAATTATATTTTTTACTTGTATGTGAGCAAAAAATGATGGAAACTAGGAGTTATGAAATAGTTTGTACAAGTATATTTCTTTGTGAGGTGGATTTTGTTGCAACTTCAGGTAATGAACAGTCCGTTTAATCAGGAGCAAGCAGAGCTCCTCAATCGTCTTCTGCCAACTTTGACAGACTCTCAAAAAGTCTGGTTGAGCGGATATTTAGCTGCTACTCAGTCTGGTTCTGCTAGTGTTCCGGCTGCTCCCGAGGCGCCGGTAGCAGAAGCAGTAGCTCAAGCTAGTGTAAAGCCAGTATCAAAAGATGTTACAATTCTTTATGGTTCACAAACAGGTAATGCTCAAGGTATTGCTGAAAAGTCAGGAAAAACACTTAAAGAACGCGGATACAATGTTACCGTATCATCAATGAGTGATTTTAAACCAAACAATCTGAAAAAAGTGGAGAATCTTCTCATCGTCGTAAGTACACATGGTGAAGGAGATCCACCAGATAATGCATTATCATTCCATGAGTTTTTACATGGAAAACGAGCTCCAAAGCTAGATGATCTTCGTTATTCTGTATTATCACTTGGCGATAGTTCGTATGAATTTTTCTGTCAAACAGGAAAAGAATTTGATCAACGCTTAGAAGACCTTGGTGGAATTCGCTTATATCCACGTATTGACTGTGATCTTGACTTTGATGAGCCTGCAGCAGAATGGATTGAAGGCGTGTATGCAGGGTTGAGTGAGGCACAGTCTGCTAGTGTGGAAACTGCTTCCGCTGTTGCTGCAGCACCAGCAGTTGAATCAGCCTATTCACGCACAAACCCATTTAAAGCAGAGGTTCTTGAAAACCTTAATTTAAATGGGCGCGGTTCTAATAAAGAAACTCGTCACTTAGAGTTATCTCTTGAAGGTTCCGGTCTAACTTATGAACCAGGTGACAGCCTTGGTGTGTATCCAGAAAATGACCCTGAACTTGTTGATTTGATTTTAGAAGCAACAAATTGGGATGCAAATCAAAAGGTTACAGTGAATAAAGAGGATGTTACTCTAAAAGAAGCTTTAAGTAAAAAGCTTGAAATCACTGTACTAACGAAGCCGCTTATTGAAAAGGCAGCACAGCTTTCATCAAATAAGGATTTAAAAGCACTTGTTGCTCCGGAGAAAATTGACGAATTAAAAGCATATATTGATGGACGTGATTTATTAGATTTACTTCGTGATTTTGGGCCATGGGATGTTTCGGCACAGGACTTTGTTGCCATTTTACGTAAAATGCCTGCTCGTTTGTATTCTATTTCTAGCAGTCTAGCGGCAAATCCGGAAGAAGTACACTTAACAATTGGCGCAGTTCGTTATGAAGCGCATGGTCGCAAGCGTAAAGGTGTAGCATCAATTTTAACAGCAGAACGCCTGCAGCCTGGCGATACTTTACCGGTCTATGTGCAAAATAACCAAAACTTCAAACTTCCAGAAAATCCAGACACACCGATCATTATGGTTGGGCCTGGAACAGGTGTAGCACCTTTCCGTGCATTTATGCAAGAGCGTGAAGAGATTGGTGCAGAAGGTAAGTCTTGGATGTTCTTTGGAGATCAACATTTTGTAACAGACTTCCTTTACCAAACAGAATGGCAAAAATGGTTAAAAGACGGCGTTTTAACAAAAATGGATGTTGCATTCTCCCGTGATACAGAGGAAAAAGTGTATGTCCAACACCGTATGTTAGAGCACAGCAAGGAACTATTCGAATGGCTTGAAGAAGGTGCCGTTGTTTATATCTGTGGTGATGAAAAACATATGGCACATGATGTGCATAATACTCTCATTGATATTATCGAAAAAGAAGGCGGGTTGAGCCGTGAAAAAGCGGAAGAATACCTTGCCGAAATGCAGCAAACGAAACGCTACCAGCGCGATGTATATTGATCTTTGATTGAAAGGAGTTTTTCTAGAACATGGCGAACCAAATATTAAAAGCACCAGAAGGCGCTCCAAGTGATGTTGAACGTATTAAAGAAGAAAGTGACTACTTGCGCGGCACACTAAAAGAATCCATGCTTGATCGACTAAGCGCAGGAATTTCTGATGATGATAACCGCCTAATGAAGCATCATGGTAGCTATTTGCAGGATGACCGTGATCTTCGTAATGAACGTCAAAAACAAAAATTAGAGCCAGCTTATCAATTTATGCTGCGTGTTCGATTACCAGGTGGTGTTGCAACACCTGATCAGTGGCTTGTGATGGATGATCTTGCCAATAAATATGGAAATGGAACACTAAAGCTCACAACCCGAATGACGTTCCAATTGCACGGTATTTTAAAATGGAATATGAAGAAAACGATTCAAGGTATTCATGCTTCTTTAATGGATACAATTGCAGCATGCGGGGATGTAAACCGTAATGTTATGTGTGTTGCAAATCCATATCAATCAAACGTTCATCATGAGGTATACGAATGGTCTAAAAAGTTAAGTGATGACCTATTACCACGTACTAGAGCCTACCATGAAATTTGGCTTGATGAAGAAAAAGTTGCTGGTACACCAGATACTGAAGAAGTTGAGCCGATGTATGGCCCGCTTTATTTACCACGTAAGTTTAAAATTGGAATTGCCGTACCACCATCAAACGATGTGGATATCTTCTCTCAGGACTTAGGCTTTATCGCGATTGTTGAAGACGACAAGCTTGTTGGTTTTAACGTAGCGATTGGTGGCGGAATGGGGATGTCACACGGTGATAAGGCAACATATCCACAGCTTGCAAAAGTAATCGGCTTCTGTAAACCCGAACAAATCTATGATGTAGCTGAGAAAATTATTACAATTCAACGTGATTATGGTAATCGTTCTGTACGTAAAAATGCTCGTTTTAAATACACTGTAGATCGTCTTGGATTAGAAAATGTGGTAGCTGAACTCCATAACCGTCTTGGTTGGAGTCTTGATGAAGCGAAACCATTCAACTTTGACCATAACGGAGATCGTTATGGGTGGGTAAAAGGTGTGAAAGGAAAATGGAATTTCACGCTATTCGTTGAAGGCGGACGTGTAACAGACTATGATGATTACAAGCTAATGACTGGGATAAGAGAAATCGCAAAGATTCATAAAGGAGATTTCCGTTTAACAGCTAACCAAAACCTAATCATTGGAAATGTCTCAACTCAGAAAAAGAAAAAAATTAACGAGATTATTGAAAAGTATGGCCTAACTGACGGTAAGCACTACTCCGCTTTACGTCGCAGTGCACTTGCATGTGTTGCATTACCAACATGTGGCTTAGCAATGGCTGAAGCAGAACGCTACTTACCAACGTTAATCGATAAAATCGATGAAATCATTGATCAAAATGGTCTTAATGATAAAGAAATTACGATCCGTATGACTGGCTGTCCAAATGGATGTGCGCGCCACGCATTAGGTGAAATTGGCTTTATCGGAAAAGCTCCTGGTAAATACAATATGTACCTAGGTGCAGCACATGATGGAACTCGTCTAAGCAAAATGTATCGTGAAAACATCGGTGAAGAGGAGATATTAAAAGAACTAAGTGTAATTCTTCCTCGCTATGCGAAAGAACGCGAAGAAAACGAGCACTTCGGTGACTTCGTAATCCGCGCAGGTATTATTAAAGAAACAACAGATGGTACAAATTTCCACGATTGATAAACTAGAGACAAGGAGAGATCCTTGTCTTTTTTCTTGGAATTTTTCACATTTTCTTGCATGTTATTAACTATTTTTGTGAATGGCTAGTCTTTTCTGCAAATACGTTTTTTGCAATTTAATATTTCAATTGCTTGCATCATAGAATATTTCATGATATATTATCTTTAATTCGAGATATCTGAATTAAATGAATTATATATACGATATTTTCAAAGCATACTAATAAATATCAAAAGGGTGTTTTCGTAAAGATTGTTGCTTTGAGTACTATTTTTATAGCAATTAGTGGAATGGAGTGGAAGACACTTGACTCCTGCGGGCACTAGAGGAAAGGCTGAGACCCCGCAGGCGAAGCCCGAGGAGGCTCAGCTTCCTCCCCGGGGAATCTTGTGTCTAGAGCGCAATGGAACGAACCGTTCTTATGTTTAACTGTATTAAAAACCAACAAAGTATGTGAAAACAGCCTATGAAAATGATAACGGAGGATGATTATGAACCATTTAAAAGGAATACACCATGTAACAGCAATTACTAGTAGTGCAGAAAAAAACTATGAATTTTTCACATATGTGCTAGGCATGCGTTTAGTGAAAAAAACAGTGAATCAAGATGATATTCAAACCTATCATCTATTCTTTGCAGATGATGTAGGTAGTGCAGGAACAGATATGACTTTCTTCGATTTTCCGGGAATTCCAAAAGGGGTTCATGGAACAAATGAAATTTCAAAAACCTCTTTTCGTGTTCCAACAGATGTATCATTAGATTATTGGGTTAAACGCTTTGATCGTTTAGGAGTGAAGCACACGGGAATAAAAGAACAATTTGGAAAGAAAACATTATCTTTTGTTGATTTTGATGACCAACAATATCAATTGATTTCTGATGAGCATAATAAGGGAGTTGCTTCAGGTACACCTTGGCAAAATGGCCCGATCCCTTTAGAGCACGCCATCACAGGGTTAGGTCCGATCTTTATCCGAATATCGAATTTTGATCAATTAAAAGAAGCGCTTGAAAAAGCTCTCTTGTTTAATGAAATTGCTCAAGAAGGTTCCTTCCATTTATTCGAAGTTGGTGAAGGTGGAAATGGAGCACAGGTTATTGTCGAACATAATGTTATGCTTCCTCAAGGAATTCAAGGCTTTGGAACAGTTCACCATGTAGCCTTCCGCGTAGAAAATCGTGAAGTGCTGGAAGAGTGGATTGAACGTATGG
>DASQMK010000597.1:0-10760 GCA_035645575.1 Metabacillus sp. | reverse complement strand
ATTATGTTGTAAGGTTGCTTTATTTTATAATAAAGTTGAGTATCCTTACCGTTTCTATTGTGAAAAAATAGGTTAGCAAAGTTGACGAGCTACTTTCACTCATCCTGGAATATTAATAGAATGAAGAAGAGATATTTTATTAATTAGTTTTATAGGCAAATGGTTTAGCAATCAGATCTATAAATACATCAATTGTATTTTCAGAATTTATTGACAATTACTTGCATTTATATTATTTTACTTGTATGGTACATGTAATATGTTAGATAATTTGTTAATAGTATTTAAGTATTATGTTTAAAAGGTTAAAGGATTGAAAGGAGTTGATAGCGAATAAAACTATGTAAGCGCATTCTTTGGGTTAATTTTATGTTATTGTAGAGAATGTTATTAGGAAGAACAAGACAATTTTCGGGAGGTAAACGATGAAGAATGTATTAGGAGGTAACATAAAAACAAAGGTTGATTGGCCGGTTTTTCTTCTAAGTGGCGGTATTCTTTTACTCTTTGTCCTCTTGTCAGTTTTTAACGTAGAGGGTATTTCATGGCTTGTGAATAAAGGGTTTGATTTGTCTATTAAATATTTTGGAGCTTATTGGCAACTATTACTCATTGCTACTTTTATCGTAGGTGCAGGACTATCTATGTCTAAATATGGAAAAGTACGTCTGGGGAATATTTCTAAACCTGAAACAAACTTTTTAAAATGGTCTGCTATTATCATAACTTCAGGTTTAGGAGCGGGAGGTGTTTTCTGGGCTGCAGCTGAGCCTATTTACTATTTTATGGAAGTTCCGCCTATGCATACTGGTATTGAAGCAGGGACCCAAGAAGCTGTCGGTCCGGCATTAGCTCAAAGCTATATGTCATGGGGGTTTACTGCGTGGGCAATTTATGGAGCAATTAGTACACTCGTCATCATGTATGCACATCATAACAAAGGGATGCCTTTGAAACCGAGAACACTTTTATATCCGATTTTTGGGGAGAAAATCATAAATAGCGCCTGGGGTACATTTGCAGATGTTGCATGTATTATTGGTGCGGCAGCTGGAACGATTGGACCTATAGGTTTTCTTGGTTTACAAGTAAGTTATGGTGTTAATTCGATTTTCGGATGGGCAGATAATTTTACCACACAGGTGTTCATCATTGTCTTGCTTACAATTGTCGTTTTATTTTCTACTTTAACCGGTATTGAAAAAGGAATTCAATGGTTGAGTAATTTGAATGTAACAATAGCTGTAGTTATCGGTATCTTCTTACTGTTGCTGGGACCGGGACAATTTATTGTTGACTCTTTTGTTTCTTCTTTTGGTACCTACATGTCAGAATTTATTACGATAAGTACTTACAGAGGCGACCAAGAATGGTTAGGATATTGGATGCTATTTTTCTTTGGATGGTTTATAGGTTTTGGTCCATTAGTAGCATTACTTGTAGCTAGGATTTCCAGAGGCCGTACGATAAGAGAAGTTTTCCTAGTTGTGTCAGTTGTTGCATCTTTGACAACAAACTTTTGGTTTACGATTTTAGGAGGGACAGGGATTTCATATGAGCTAGAAAATCCTGGATCAATTAGCGGGCCTTTATTTGAAAATGGATTGCCTGCAGCGATCATCGCAATAGCAAATACTATGCCATTAGGCTCCATTATGCCAATTGTATTCCTTATTTTAACAGTTCTATTTGTTGTTACAACTGTCGACTCAATGTCCTACTCGATTGCAATTAGTGTAACGGGAGAAGGAGATCCTCCGAAAATTATTAGGGTCTTTTGGGCACTGGTTATGGCTGCGATTGCCATCATTTTAATCAAAATTGGTGGTGGAGGAATAGGTGCATTACAATCATTTGTTGTTATTGCAGCAGTACCTGTTTCGATCATTATGCTTCCTTTACTATGGCACGCACCTAAAATTGCCAAAGTCATGGCAAAAGAGCAAGGGATCGTCAGTAGTCTGGATGAAAATGTTATTAGCAACACTGAAAAACCAAGTATAAAAGCAACGGAGATATAAAAGTTTTAAATTATCTAAAAATAGAGTTGACGATTGTGTTTTCACTTCCTATAATTGTAATAAACCTTGTATGGTACATGGTACATGTAACATTTAATCTGAAAGGAGGGATTTATATCGTTGGAATTTTAACAACAAGTATCACATCTCAGGTTTCTAATGCTATTCGTGATGCAATAGTGAATGGAGAATACGAACCTGGACAAAAATTATCTGAGGTTAATTTATCTGAATACTACCAAGTTAGCCGAACGCCGATTAGAGAAGCATTAAAACAATTAGAAAGAGAAGGTTTAGTTGAAATTATTCCTCGTGTAGGAACATGTGTAGCTAAACCAACTGAAAAAGATCTGAAAGAATTGTTTAGAGTTAAGGAAGTTCTGGAAGGGCTCGCAGCAGGATTATTAGCTGAAAATAGAAACCGAGAAATAATCAATAAAGTACAATCTTCAGTAGCTGATATGGAAAAAGCTATACAAGAATTCAACAATAAACATTATGTTCAAGCTAATACTACATTTCATCATGCGATTTTAACTGGAGCTGACAATTCTAAATTAAGTTATTTGTTAAATTTGTTACTAAATCAGATACCTTATAATCGCTATGTCTATCTGACGATTGAAAATCCAAAGCGTTTAGAGAATTCACTTAATGAACATAAAGCAATATTATCAGCGATTGAAAAAGGTGATCGAGAGCAAGCTGAAAGAGCCATGCGGGAGCATGTTAAAGCAAGTAGATTACAATTAGAAAGTACAGGGGTAAATTAAAAAATATTTTGTATTAAAGGGGATGGAGAAATGAAATTCGGAATTTTTGCAAATCTTGCTGGTCCAGGAAGACATGAGGAATATGATAGAGTCCTAGATGAGGCACGAGAACAGGCCGTGTATTGTGATCAAAATGGGTATGATTCCATTTGGTATACTGAACACCATTTTGGTCATGAAGGAAATGAATTGATATCTAATCCGATTTTAATGGGAGCAGACATAGCTGCTCGTACCAAAAATATCCGCATTGGGCAAGCGGCAAATGTTGCTACATTTTGGCATCCACTTCGATTGGCAGAGGATATTGCGATGCTGGATCAATTAAGCAAAGGTCGTGTAGAAGTTGGTTTAGCTCGTGGCTTATATGGTCGTGAAGCAGCAAATCTTAATACACTTGCTGATCCTAAGAATCAAGAGCAAAACCGGGCACTTTTCGATGAAACAGTTGAGATACTTAAAAAAGCATTATCCAATCGATTCTTTTCACATAAAGGCGATATATATCAATTTCCGCCAGAGGGATTAAAGTGGAGTCATCCAATGAGTCCATCGTCATCTGAATTTATGGATCTAGATAAAAATGAAATCAATAAAATATCAATTATGCCTCCTCCTTACCAAAAGCCTTATCCATCGCTATGGCAAACAATTGACTCTCCGCGCTCCATTGTTTCTGCGGCTGAGCAAGGTATAAAAGGTATTTTCTGGATGCCGACAGTCAAAGAATTAAAATTGCGCTTTGAGCTATATCGTGAAACGGCTTCTAAGGTTTGTGGATACGAAGTTCCTCTTGGTGAGGGATTGGCCTTAGTACGTGATGTCTATGTTGCAGAAACAATGGAACAAGCGCAACTAGATGCTGCTGAAGCAGTACTTAACAATTACCGCTGGATTTGTCACTGGAGAGGTCTTGGAAATCTTATGGATCCGGGAGAACAAGTAAAACCAGGTCAAGAGTTAGATTACCAGTTTTTACATCCAAGAAACTTATTATTTGGTACACCTGATTATGTTGCAGAAAAAATTCAAGAATTGCAGGATGAATTGAACATCCAAAATCTACTACTATGGGTAAACCATAATGGATTACCACATGAAAAAATGATGAAAAGTTTAAAATTATTTACTGAAGAAGTAATGCCAAGATTTACAAATAAAAAACAGGGGGTAGAAGTGTAATGGTACAAATTAGAAAGGTATATACAGCAATTGAAGAAACAAGAGTAGAAGGAGGTAAGTCATTAGAGGAACCGATTAAAATGGTTGCAACAATGGCTGTCATTAAAAATCCTTGGGCAAACAGAGGCTTTGTTGAAGATTTAAAGCCTGAGATTAATGAATATGCACCACAGATTGGTGAGCTATTAGTTAGTGAGTTATTCAAGCAAATTGGTTCAGCTGATGATGTTGAAGCATTTGGTAAAGCAGCTGTTGTTGGGGTAGATGGGGAAATCGAGCACGCTTCAGCATTTATTCATACTCTTAAGTTTGGAAATAAATTTAGAGATGCTGTAAAAGGAAAAAGTTTCTTAAGTTTTACAAATACACGTGGAGGGGCAGGATCAAAGGTTGTTATACCAATGATTCATAAAAATGATGATTCAGAGCGCTCTCACTATATTACATTTGAAGCAAATATTCCTGATGCACCTAGGGCTGATGAGATTGTCGTAGCAATTGGAATTTCGACTGGAGGCCGTCCGCATCCTAGAACTGGAAACCGTCATCAAGACATGATTGAAATGGGGCTTGTCTAATGTCCATAGCAACGTATGATCAGGGAATAATTCATTATGAGGAACAAGGGAAAGGTGAACCCCTAATTCTCATACATGGTGTTGGATTAGATCATACAATGTGGGAAAAACAAGTGAAACGTTTATCTGGAACATTTCGAGTTATTTGTTACGACATGATCGGACATGGAGGATCAGAGCATCCTCCTGGTCCGTATTCACTTGCCCAGTTTGTAGATCAGCTTCTAGCACTAATGAATTATTTGCAGATAAAAAAATGTCATCTTGTTGGATTTTCTATGGGTGGAATGGTTGCACAGTCTTTTGCATTAAAACATCAAGAAAAATTAAAATCATTGACGATTATGAGCGCTGTTGCAAACCGCACAGATGAACAGACAAAGGCTATTTTATCCAGGGTTGAAGAGGTTAAGCAATATGGTCCATTAGGAACAATTGAACCAGCTATAAAACGTTGGTTTACACCAGAATTTCTTAAAACGGAAAAAGAAATAGTTGCAAAAATAAAGAATCGTCTACAAACTAACAACCCAAAGTCTTACTTGGATTCTTATACATTGTTCGCCACAGCTGACCAGGAGCTATGGCCAATTCTCCATCGAATTGATGTACCAACATTAATTATAACAGGTCAACATGATGTCGGATCAAATTCACTGATGGCAAAGCAGATGCATGAACAAATTAAGAACTCCGAATTAGTAATAGTAGATAATATGAAACACATGTTACCGGTTGAAGATGCTGAAACAGTAAATGATGTCATTCAAAAGTTCATTAAAAGACAACAAGTTATATCCGCTAAATAAAGGGGAGTAGAAATAATGGAGCTAAAAAAATACAAAATGTTTATAAACGGTGAATGGGTAGAGTCATCAAGTGGTGAGTATATTCCAAGCTATAATCCAGCAACAGCAGAGCCTTGGTGTTACGTAGCAAAGGGTAGTTCTGAAGATGTTGATCGGGCAGTGCATTCAGCACATCATGCCTTTTTACATTCAGAATGGGCTAGTATGACATACACTGAGCGGGGACGATTAGTACGAAAGCTAGGTGAGTTAATTGCGGAAAAGGCTGATGAGCTTGCTCAGTTTGAATCACTTGATAATGGAAAATTGATACGTGAAATGCGTGGTCAATTAAACTATTTACCGGAATTCTTCTATTATTTTGCGGGTCTTGCAGATAAAATACACGGGAAAACATTGCCGATCGATAAAAAAGAGATGTTTGCCTTTACAACAAGAGAACCTCTAGGAGTTATTGCAGCCATTACTCCTTGGAATTCACCTCTCTATTTAACTACATTAAAATTAGCTCCTGCACTCGTAGCAGGAAACACAATTGTAATTAAACCTTCTGAAGTAACCTCAGCCTCTCTCTTAGAGCTTATGAAACTTGTTGAAGAAGCTGGTTTTCCAAGAGGAGTTGTTAATGTTGTGACTGGTTTTGGAGATCCGGTTGGAAGCTCATTAACCTCACACCCGCTTGTAAGACGTGTTGCATTTACTGGTGGAACGGAATCGGCACGTCATATTGTTCGAAATACTGCTGAAAATTTTGCACAGTTGTCTCTTGAACTTGGTGGTAAATCACCGAACATTGTGTTTGAGGATGCAAACATTGATAATGCTGCAATGGGGATTATTGCTGGTATTTTTGGAGCAACAGGTCAAAGTTGTGTAGCAGGTTCACGTGCTTTTTTACATGTTGATATTTATGACAAAGTTTTACAAAGGTTAGTTGATCGTGCGAAAAAAATAAAGATTGGAGATCCATTTCACAGTGATACAGAGATGGGACCATTAGCTACAGAGGGTCAATTAGAGCGGGTTAAACAATATGTATCCATAGGCTGCAACGGAGGAGCTAATCTAATTCACGGTGGGAAAACCCCAGAGTATTTAGATAAAGGCTGGTATTTTGAACCAACTATTTTTGAGCATACTGATCATAGCTCACCTATTACTCAGGAGGAAATTTTTGGACCTGTATTAAGTGTTATTCCGTTTAAAGATGAGAAAGAAGTAATTGAACTTGCCAATCATACGGATTACGGATTGGCAGCTGGGATTTGGGTAAGAGATATCGCAAAAGCTCATCGTGTTGCAAAAGCTATTCGAGCAGGCATTGTTTGGGTAAATACCTATCGAAGTATTTCACCTATAGCTCCGATAGGAGGATCTGGGCTTAGTGGATATGGAAGAGAAGGCGGCTACGAAGCCATTCATGATTATACCCAAAGTAAAGTTGTCTGGGTTAATACTTCAGACGAACCAATGCCTGATCCTTTTATTATGAGGTAATGCACTGTGAACTAACAGACTTATGAACGAGTTGGGAGGAGTTTTTAACATGAAATTACTTGGAATATCTGGAACGATTACAGGTTCAAAGACACGTACTGTCGTCAACAAAGTATTAGAAGAAGTACAGAGAATGAATCCAGAAATTGAAGTTGAGCTTCTTGATATGAAAGAATATGATGTTCAATTCTGTGATGGCCGAAATCCATCGACATATACGGGGGACACAAAAGCAGTCATTGATATTGTTTCGTCTGCAGATTTCTATCTTATAGGTACACCGATTTTCCAAGGCTCATTTACAGGAGTTCTAAAAAATTTATTTGACTTAGCTGACCCTAAAGTATTTCGTCATAAAGTGATGGGGTTTATTGCAACAGGTGGTACATACCAGCATTATCTGGTTATTGAAAACCAATTAAAACCGATTTCAGGATATTTACGTGCCTATACAGTACCTGGCTATGTGTATGCTCATAATGACCACTTTTATAAAGGGGAATTGGTAGACAAAGAAGTAATAGAGCGTGTGACTAATCTAGCAAAAGAGCTAGTTTTTATGCAAAAATCACTAAAAGCAGAGTCGGAAATAATTGGTGAAAAAAATTGACGGTTATGACTTGCAAGTGATAAGAGGAAATCAAATTGGTCGAACAATCGGTTTTCCTACAGCAAATCTTTTAAGCTGGAATGTGTTAATTGAAACATTTTATTTTTAGGGGGAGCAAAATGTTATCAAAGGCAGATGAAATCATTCATTTAACTGATTTTGCTTTTGCTCAACTTTGTCATAAGGAATATGGGTTGAATAGAGGAATTTATAATACGATCGATTCTTGGTTTTACAATCAAGGAATAGAAAATATTTTAGAACGCCGAAGAAACATCTTATTTTTTCTCGAATTTCTTGATGAAAAGGTAGAAACAAAAAATCTGCGCCCAAAGTTTGGAAGTGGCGGGTTAACTAATAAACTACAAGATTATTATCTACACTCTATGTAATTTGAAATAGGAACCACTAAAGTGGAGGAGGGTATGGTGAATAAATGGCTACGATAGAAAATATAACTAGAAAGCATTTGCTTATTGGTGGAGAATGGACAGAAGCAAAGGAATACAGTATTTTACGCTCTCCTTATTCGCAAGAAGTTATTGCTGAAATACCTGTTGCAACAGAGTTGGAAACAAGTAAGGCTATTGAAACTGCATACCAAGTACGGGGAAAAATGAGGAAAATGCCCGCATTTAAGCGTGCTCAAATTTTAGAGAATGTAGCACGGCTTCTTGAAGAGCGTGCAAGTGAAGCAGCCAAAATAATCTCAACTGAATCAGCTAAGCCGATCACAACAGCAATAGGAGAGGTAGCTAGAACCGTTGAGACTTATAAGTTTGCTGCTGAGGAGGCAAAACGACTCTATGGAGAAACGATTCCATTAGATGCTGCTCAGGATGGAACATATCGCATTGGGTACACGGTACGTGAGCCTATCGGAGTGATCGGTGCCATTACTCCCTTTAATTTTCCTATGAATCTAGTAGCTCATAAAGTTGGCCCTGCTATTGCTGCAGGAAATACAATAGTTCTTAAACCGGCGAGTCAAACTCCTTTATCGTCATTTTTTATTGCCGAACTCTTCCTGGAAGCAGGGTTACCAGCGGGTTCGTTGAATGTAGTGACAGGTTCTGGCCGGGTAGTCGGTGATTTGTTGGTGAGAGATCCAAGAGTAAGCATGATTACATTTACTGGTAGTCCAGGAGTGGGTATAGATATTCGTAATAAAGCAGGCCTAAAACGTGTGACATTGGAACTTGGCTCAAATGCAGCTTTAATTGTTGATGAAGGAATAGATCTAGATAAAATCATTTCACGCTGTGTAACGGGAGCATTTTCGAATCAAGGTCAAGTATGTATTTCCTTACAACGCATTTATGTACTTGAAAAAATGTATGATAAATTTGTTGAAAAATTTCTAGACAAAACTAGAACTTTAAATATAGGGGACCCATTTGATCCTAAAACAGATGTATCTGCTTTAATCTCCCCAAGTGAAGTTGAAAGAACACTAAACTGGATTCATGAGGCAAAACAAGGTAGAGCTACAATTGCAATAGGTGGAGAAGCAGTTGGACATATTCTTCAGCCAACAGTCATATTAAATGCCGATCCTAAATTAAAGGTGTCTTGTCAGGAAGTATTTGCCCCAATTGTTCTAATCAATAAGGTGAAAACAATAGAAGAAGCAGTCGATTTAGTGAATGATTCAACTTACGGACTTCAAGCAGGAATTTATACAAACAATGTCCATACAGCCATGGATGTTGCAGAAAAGTTATATGTTGGTGGAGTTATGATTAATGACATTCCAACATTCCGCGTCGATCATATGCCGTATGGTGGTGTAAAAGAAAGTGGTACTGGGCGGGAAGGATTGAAATACGCAGTGGAAGAAATGACTGAAATAAAATTGGTTGTTTGGAACCGGAATTAAGGAGTGAAAAGATGGCTTATTTTGCAGCATTTTTACACATGATCGACATTGAAAAAAATAATAAGGTACGCCCGCTCCATATTAACTATTTAGAAGAACTTGAAAAACAAGGAAAGATCTTTGCGAGAGGACCATTTTCAGACGAATCGGGAGGATTGGTTGTATATATTGCTGATACATTTGAAGAAGCTCTAACACTTGCGGAAAATGATCCTCATGTCGTTCAAAATGTGCGTCGGCTTGAATTAAAAGAGTGGGTAATTTGATAAAAAGAAAGCTAAAAGAAGGAAACTGATGACGGGTTCCTTCTTTATTATATAGTAGAAGTTTTTAGCTTTAATTAACCAATCGTTTATTTATTACTTTGCAATACGATTGTGTAAAAAAGAGTTAATAAATTCAAAGTATTAAAGAGGAGTGAGACAAGGTATGGAAACCAAGTTAGAGTCTTTAAATAGTGGTGATGGACTTATTATTTTATTCGATGATGTGAATTCTAAAATTGGTTATATCATGGGGTTAGCTGAACATGTTAGTGGAGAAAATGTGAATTTTATGACACGTGTTGCTAAGGGATTAACATATGTATGTATCACGAAGAAACAAGCAAAAAAATTAAATCTACACATAATAGAACAGGATGACGGTTTTAATAGTAGTAAAAGCTTCACAGAGTCAGTTGATTATAAGACAAACACAACAGGAATATCAGCATTTGAAAGATCTGATACGATTAAGGCTTTTACTCAGTTGGAGGCAAAACCTTATGATTTTAAGCGTCCCGGCCACCTCTTTCCCTTAGTAAGTAAAGAAATGAAAATGCTAGAACGTATTGGAATTGCAGAAGTGGCTGTTTTTATAGCGGAACAATTAACCAAAATTCCAGTTGCTTATGTAAGTGAATTTTTAAATGATAACGGTGAAATTGCAAATAAAAATGAGGTTGTCCGATTGAGTCAACGTTATGGAATACCTATTTTAAATTTTAGTGAGGTAGCAAAACTTCAATATGAAAGAACACAGTGGTTAACAATTTTAGATAGTAAATATATTGACAACTCAGAAAACATACTAGTTTATAATGTAAGTAATAACTATAACAAAAAAATATTTAAATTGTTTGTAAGATTAGGGGGAAGTGCAAATATAAATACAATCTTTTATCGTGAATGTCAGTTTGACCTGCTTAATAGCGATGAATGTTCGTGTAAATGGCATATGAAAGATTATTATTCATTGCTAAAAAACAAAGAAATAGATGTTATCGTTTTTGAACATGAGCATATTCATCCTTTTTCCTTTAATGACGGTATGATGGATGGTATTATTACAGCACAAATCAAAGAACTAATCGAAGAGATCTTTCAGAAGCATAAGGAGGATATAGAGGTAATGGTAAGTAATTATTAAT
>DASQMK010000596.1:0-5438 GCA_035645575.1 Metabacillus sp. | reverse complement strand
AGAAAAAACATTGCGATGACACCAACACCAGCAAATAACAGCTGACGTTTAGCAAAAAAGAACGAATCATCAAATTTATACGTAGCCCATACAGCACTTGCACTATATACCATAATAAGGCCAATCGTTAAGAGTAGTAAGGTAAGGATAACTAAGATAAAATCTGGAGTAGACCTTTTCGCTGTCAACGCCGAACACCCCTGTATCAGTTTATTAAGGGCTGTATGGCACCATAGATAATGGCACAACCAGTGCTAAAAACCATGGCATTATAAACAGAATTCAACACGAATGCCTAACAAATGTTTAGTATGTCCATATCAGAAGTATGGTTGATTCATTCGTACAAGCCCTTATTTAAGCTTATGCACGGCTTGAATAAAAATGTCTCCTCTTTCCTCAAAAGTTTTATACTGATCCCAACTAGCACATGCTGGAGATAACAATATAACATCAGCTTTTTCAGAAACATCAAACGCCGTAGATACTGCTTTTTCTACATTATCGACACGTTTAATGTGTTCTATTCCACTTTCTTTTGCTATTCTCTCTAGTTTTGGAGCCGTTTCACCAAATAGAATCATCGCTTTTACATTATTTAAAAATGGTTTCAATTCATCAAACTCGTTTCCACGATCAAGCCCGCCTGCGAGCAAAATTGTAGGTGATGAAAAAGCTTGAAGCGCCTTGCTTGTAGCAAGGATATTTGTCGCTTTTGAATCATTATAAAAGCGGCGACCATTGACAGAGTCTACATATTGAAGTCGATGTTTAACACCTTGAAAGGTTGTCAACACCTTGTATATTGACTCATTTGACACGCCTCTTAATTTTACAGCTGCAATAGCAGCAAGAATATTCTCTACGTTATGCTCTCCTGGTAATACGATATCTTGCAACTTGATGATTTTTTCACCCTTATACCAAATGAATTCATCTTGGATGTATACTCCATTTTCAGGAACCATTAAAGTTGAAAAGTATATTTTTTGTGCTTCAGATTTTTCTGAAAGCAAGCATACTTCTTTATCATTTTTATTTATAATCGAAACATCCTCAGATGTTTGATTTTCATAAATTTTTCCCTTTGCATATACATATTCATCTTTCGTTCCATGGTAATCTAAGTGCGCGTCAAAGATATTAAGAATCATGGCAATTGCAGGTTTGAATTCAATGGTTCCGAGCAATTGAAATGATGATAGCTCCATGACAATGACATTTTCACTTGTTGCTTTTTGTGCTACTTCACAAGCAACAGTACCAATATTTCCTGCAATTAATGGTTGTTTATGATCCTCTTTCAGCATTTCATAAATAAGCGTTGTTGTCGTCGTCTTTCCATTCGAACCAGTGATTGCAATAATATCTGCTTCTGAAATTTTATAAGCAAGCTCGACCTCTGTTATGATCGGAATATTTTTCTCTTTTGCACGAACAAGTAACGGGTTTGAATATGGAATCCCGGGATTTTTCACAATCAAATCAACTGGATACTCATCTATTAACGATAAAGGATGTCCACCACCTACTACATCGATCCCTAAAGCTTTTAATTCTTTCACAATTACATCTTCTTCTGTTGCTTTTACATCATTAACCGTTACATTTGCTCCAAGCCGATGTAATAATTTAGCGGCCGCTAAGCCGCTTTTTGCTAAACCGATAACTAATACATTTTTATGTAAGTAATCCTTCACATTTTTCAATTACAACCACACCTCAACATAAATTCCAAGTACTGCAAATAAAAGACCTACCGTCCAAAACGTTACAACAACTCTCCATTCTGACCATCCCACTAGCTCATAATGATGATGAAGAGGACTCATTTTAAATACTCTTTTACCAGTCGTTTTAAATGAGATAACTTGAATAATAACTGATAATGTTTCAATAACAAACACTCCACCAATCAGCACAAGTAAAAACTCAAGTTTTGTAAGGATTGCGATTGTCACAATTGCTCCACCTAATGCTAGAGAGCCTGTATCTCCCATGAATACTTTTGCAGGATGTGCATTAAAGACTAAAAATCCAAGAACGGCTCCCACAACAGCCACTGAGAATATCGCAACATCATATTGTGATTGATTCCAAGCTAATACAGCAAAAGCACCAAACGCTATAGCAGCTGTACCTGATAATAGTCCGTCTAATCCATCCGTTAAGTTAACAGCATTTGAACCTCCAACTAACATGAACACAACTAGAATCACATATCCCCACCCTAAATCAAACGAAAAGGCTGTACCAGGTATGGAGATTTCTGTTGAAAAACCATATTGAGTGAAAACTAAATAGAAAATGACAGCGATGATCACTTGACCTAGCAATTTCTGCCTTGACGTTAAACCAAGATTTCGTTTCATGACAACCTTAATAAAATCGTCTAAAAAGCCTAATAAACCATATCCAAACGTTACGAACAATAATAAGTACATTTCAACACTTAATTGGGAAAATTTCCCTGTCATTACAATCGTTGTAATAATGATTGATATAATAATCATTACGCCTCCCATAGTAGGCGTCCCAGATTTTTTCTGATGTGATTTTGGTCCTTCTTCTCTTATACTCTGACCAAACTTCAATCTTCTTAAAAACGGAATAATGATGGGGGATAGTAATACACTTATTAAGAATCCCATAACAATTGTAATTAAGATCACCTGTTCTAACATGCGTACACCTCCCCACGGAAAACTGATTCCTTATTATATACAAGCGTATCTTTTACGACAATATCATATGAGGTATTTTTTTGATTATGTTTTTCTATACTGATTTTTTTCTTCATCTTATCAACTTCTCTTTCTACCTTTGTTACCTATTCTTATGAAAGGTCTTAATTTTTCACAACTAAATTCGTTTTTTTATCATTTTTAGGGCAATTTCTCTATCATCAAAATCAATAATTTCATTTCCTATTTGTTGATACGTTTCATGACCTTTTCCTGCAATAAGAATAACATCACCTTTTCTGGCATTCTTGATTGCATAGAAAATAGCTTCCTCTCTATTTACAATAGATGTATAATGTTGACCTATAACTCCCTCTTCCATGTCCTCCAATATCGCTTTTGGGTCTTCACTTCTCGGATTGTCTGAGGTAAAGATCGGTTCATCACTATTTTCTACAGCAATTTTAGCCATTAGAGGTCTTTTCGTTTTATCTCGATCTCCTCCACAGCCTATAATACAAAAAATACTACCCTCAGCAAATTGTTTAATAGTGTGAAGGACATTTTCAAGACTATCTGGCGTGTGAGCATAATCAACAATCACGGTGTAATCCTGCCCCCCATCAACTAATTCAAAACGACCTCTTACACCTTCCATCGATTCGATAGCATTTACGATTGTATCTAATTCTATAGACGAGGAGAGTGTAGCTGCAACAGCTGCTAATACATTATAAACGCTGAACTTTCCAACCATTTGAATCGTGACTAATTTCGTTCCAACTGGGGTAATAAGCTGAAACGTTGTCCCTTTTGACGTCATTCTTATTTTCTTTGCCATAATATCTGCTTCTCGATCAATTCCGTATGTGACAATTTTGGCTGATGTCATTTTTTTGAAATCTTCTGATGCTTCCTCATCTTCATTTAATACCGCATATTTCATACGATCATGTTCAATTCGATTTCCTAGTTGTGCGAACAATAAACCCTTCGCATATTTATAGGCCTCCATTGTTTTATGATAATCTAAATGATCTTGTGTTAGATTCGTAAATACAGCTACGTTAAAGTCACAACCATGGATTCTCCCAAGATGTAAGGCATGAGAAGAAACCTCCATCACCGCATGCGTAACATCAGCATCCTTCATTTCTTTAAATGTCTTTTGAAGTGTCAAACTCTCTGGGGTTGTGTTTTTCACCTCTTTTTGTTGATTACCTATTTTCATATACATTGTTCCAATCAGGCCTGTTTTTTTGTTCGCCTCATTTAGAATCTTTTCAATGATATGAGTAGTTGTTGTTTTACCATTTGTTCCAGTTACCCCGATAAGGTGCATAGAATGTGTAGGCTGGCCATAAAAAATATCAGCAAGTACGGCCATAGCACGTTTCGTGTCCTTCACAAGAACAACAGGGACCTTAACATCCAACTCTCTTTCTGCAAGAATTGCCACCGCACCATTTTCAACTGCTTTTTGAGCATAATCATGACCATCAACTGTATAGCCTTTTATACAAATAAACAAACTATCAGACTTAACTTCCCTGGAATCCATTTCAATCGAACTGATAGTTGGATTTGCTTCTGATATTGATAAATCATCATGCAAATATGTAAGTAATTCATTTAATTTCATGCAATATTCCTACTTTCATTACTGGTTTCTATACGCCTTTGTGAAAGGCAATGTCAAACCATACTTTCAACAGTTATGTATTTTTTCTCCGTACTTATTTTATCTTACTTGTGTAAAAAGAGCCATCTTTCCTTTCATTTTCTTACGAAAAAGATTAGGAAATTTATTTTGTACGTCTTAATTGTCAAGATGCTTTGACAAACCAACAAAAAGAAAGCGTACCATTGCAATTTATTTGCAATAGGCAAGCTTTCTTCGTTTATTCACTTTGTTTCGTTTCATTTTCCTCACCTAAATATACTCTAAGAGTGGATCCTTCCTTAACCTTTACACCTTCATTGGGGGATTGTTGCACAACAACATTTCCTTCACCTGACACATCAAGCTTCAAATTTACAAATTGTTCAGCCAGCTCTTGTTTTGATAACCCTATAATATTCGGAACTTCGACAAGTTTTGTGTCGAGCCATTTATATTCTTTTTCAATTTGGCCTTCTCTAGGCTTTACTCCAATTTCAGGTAAAACATCTCTCATAATATTACCAACGATAGGTGCAGCAACCGTTCCACCGAATTGAATGGTATCTTTCGGATTGTCAACTGCAACATACACGACAATTTGCGGGTCATCTGCAGGTGCAAATCCAATAAAGGAAACAATGTGGTTATTTTCCATGTAACGACCATCTTTTACTTTTTGAGCGGTACCTGTTTTACCGCCAACACGGTACCCGTCAACAAATGCATTTCTACCAGATCCAAGTGCTACAACACTTTCAAGCGCATAACGAATTTCTTTTGATGTCTCTTCTGAAATAACCCTTCTTTTTGCTTCAGGTGTATTTCTACTTATTACTTCATTTGTAACAGGATCAACCCATTCTTTTGCAATATATGGTGTATAAAGAAGCCCTCCATTTATCGCAGCCGACACAGCTGCAACCTGTTGAATTGGAGTAACCGAAACCCCTTGCCCAAATGCGGTTGTAGCTAGTTCAACAGGACCGACCTGTTCAGGCTTAAACATAATACCTGTCCCTTCTCCTTGCAAGTCAATTCCTGTTTTTTCCCCAAACCCAAAGTCCTTAATATACTTAAAGAGTGTTTCTTCA
>DASQMK010000595.1:0-8576 GCA_035645575.1 Metabacillus sp. | reverse complement strand
TATTTGTTTGTTGTTTTCCATTGTTTTCATGTGTGATAATCTCCTCTTTCAACATAATCGTCTTATAAAAATAAATTTTCAAAATGTTCCATTTTACATGAATTGTTATTATGAAATATTTTATAATTAAAGAATTAATCGGATCAATATAAAGAAACGATAATATTAATGCGTTTTTTGCATTAATTGTAAGGGAGGACCATAGTGGATTTTAGACAAATACGTTATTTTATGGAGGTTGCAAACCGTGAACATGTGACAGAAGCGGCAGATTCTTTACATGTTGCACAATCCTCTGTAAGTAGACAAATTGTAAATTTAGAAAGTGAGTTAGGAGTTGATTTGTTTATAAGAGAAGGGAGAAGAGTCCGTTTAACCCCTATTGGGAAAATATTTTACGAACGAATGAAAAACGCTATGAATGTGATAGATGATGCTAAACGTGAGGTTGAGGAATATTTAGATCCGGAAAAAGGAACTGTTCGTATTACGTTTCCTATTAGCTTAGCTGCTTACACCTTACCAACTGTCATTTATGCATTTCGATTACGGTATCCCGATGCGAAATTTCAGCTGAAACAAGCGCTTTATCCGGACTTAATTGACGGAGTGATAAAAGGTGACTTTAATCTTGCTTTAATTGGTCCACTGCCTCTTGAAGAAAGAAAACTTAACCGGAAAATATTATTTACAGAAAATATTGTCGCATTGTTACCGAAATATCATCGACTTGCTAAAAAACAGACATTAAAGCTTCAAGAATTAGTAGATGAACCCTTTTGCTTATTACCTGAAGGCTTTGTGTTTCGAGACATCGTAGTGGATGCATGTCAGAATCTTGGTTTCACACCTAATGTTGCTTTTGAAGGGGACGATATTGATGCATTAAAAGGTCTAGTATCAGCAGGATTGGGAGTTGCCCTTATGCCAGAGGTGACACTAGTTGACAGTTTGCCAAGGTCAACAGTGAAAATACCTTTAGTAGAACCTAATGTTACAAGAACTGTTGGTGTTATTACTCCTAAAGACCGAGTATTGCTGCCAACAGAAAAATTATTTTATGAATTTTTACAGGATTTTTTTGCGAGGCTGGATGAGTTTAATCAGTAGTGCTAGCCATCCATATGCAGGCTATATATGGTTTTTTTGGTAAAACTGTATAAACAAAGACTTTTCATTTTATATTGATTTAAAATATGCATGTACAATAAAATAAAATTAATGCTGCAACTATAATTAAGGAGTCCTAACATGTCAATTGTAGAAAAATTAAATTTATCAAAATATAAAAATATGGCCGTTATCAATCAGCCTGATGATTATACTGTTTTTACAAATCCTATAACTTCCTTTTCTGAAAACCATGATGCTATATTTATTTTTGTCAAAGCGATTGACGAGATGGTCAAGCACACTCAGTATATTATTGACCATGAACTTTTATTAGAAAAAGGCTATGTATTCTTTGCTTATCCGAAAAAAGGTAACACACGCTATGAATCCTATGTTCATCGTGACGAAATTTTCCCAGCAATGAAAGTCGGCGATGATGGATATGTAGGGGATAGTGATATTAAATTTGCCCGAATGGTTAGCATGGATGATGTGTTCACTGTCGTTGGATTAAAGAGAGAGAAAAAGAAAGAAAAGAAGACAGCCGCTGCAAGTCAATGTGTCGCAGATTACGAAAGTAACGTAAAAGACGTTGAACAATTATTAGCTGATCAACCTTCTGAGCTACAATTTTACCAAAGCTTAACACCTGGGTATCAAAAAGACTGGGCACGGTATATATTCTCTGCAAAACAGCAAAAAACACGTGAAAAGAGACAAGCTCAGATGGTTGATGTGCTATCACAAGGCTATAAAACGATGGATTTGTTTCGTCAAAAGAAGAAATAATTTTTTCATTAATAAAACGGCTGATCGTTTAATCGATCATGCCGTTTTATTTGTTATCGGCCGTTCATAATCAAGACTTATGTCATCATATAATTAAGAAATAGTCGTAATTTGAAAGGATGGTCTAATTGAATCAAAATGCTAGCTTACAAGATGAATTAATAGATCTCGATAAAAAACATTTTCTACACCCAACCTCACCAATACAACAACAGCAAGAACAAGGGCCCTCATTTATTTTTACAAAAGGAGAAGGAATATACCTATATGATCTTTCAGGTAAAAAAGTGATGGATGGGATGTCATCGCTTTGGAATGTTAACATAGGTCATGGACGTGAAGAGCTTGGTCAAGTGGCAAAGGAGCAGATGACCAAGCTTGCATTTACGTCAAATTTTGCTACGTTCAGCAATGAACCAGCAATTCGTTTAGCTAAGAAGCTCGCTGACATTTCACCTGGTAATTTGGAGGCAACTTTTTTTACATCAGGTGGATCTGAGGCAAACGATACAGCGTATAAGCTTGCACGACACTATTGGATTTTGAAAGGGCAACCAAATCGCAAGAAAATTATATCAAGAACGAAATCCTATCATGGAGTAGCGATCGGTTCCACAAGTGCAACAGGATTAAAGCCATTTAGAGATTTCACTAATTCACTTGCACCAGATTTTCTTCATGTTGACAATAACTCCTCTAGCTCTCTAAGTGAACTTATAGAAAAAGAGGGCCCTGAAACAATCGCAGCCTTTATCGCTGAACCTGTTCAAGGAGCAGGAGGAGTTCATATCGCACATGAAGATTACTTTAAAGAAGTGAATAATATTTGTAAGCAGTATGGGATTTTATTTATTACAGATGAAGTGATCACCGGATTTGGTCGAACGGGATCTTACTTTGGAATTGAACATGATGGAGTTGTACCTGATATAATGTGCTTTGCCAAAGGTGTGACTAGCGGTTATGTGCAATTAGGCGGGGTAATGCTATCAAAAGAAATTCACAAAGTATTTACGGAAAAGTCAACTGGCACTTTACTTCATGGGTATACTTACAGTGGACATCCAATGGCCTGCGCGGTTGCGTTAAAAAATATTGAGATTATTGAATCTGAAAATTTAATCGATCACACAAAAAAATTAGGAAAAGAACTGCTGAAAGGCCTTCGAACTCTTCAAAAAAATCATCAGATTGTTCGACAGGTAAGAGGTCGAGGCTTAATGGCTGCGATTGAATTTACCAACGAGAAGGATACAACCAATCCCTTAGCTCCACAAATTGTCGCCGAAGCAGCCAAACGAGGATTAATTTGTCGCTCTGTTATTTTCGATGGTCAAGACACACTGGTTCTTGCGCCTCCGCTTATTATAACTAAGCAAGAGCTTCATACTTTAGTAAACATTCTGGATAATTCAATAGCAGCTATGAAGAAACAATGAAAGATTCATAGTTATTTCCTTAAAAAAAGAAGTAAAGCTATAGGATCAACAAAATAGCTTTGCTTTTTCATTTTGTTTCCTAACAGCCACAATCGATTTTCTTCTCATTTTCATTCATTCTCCCAAGTTAAGTCACCGAAGGTAATTTCCCCAGCATCAAGAGATTCTAATCCTTCAATCATTTCGAGTGTTGTTGTCTTTCCAGCAACATTGGACCGATAATTGTGAACACTTCACTAGCTTTAACTGAAATATTAATATCTTGAACCGCATAATCAATCCAAACGACTTTTTAAATAGCTTCACTTCCAAAAATTTTATTTCCTCCTCCCTTTCCAGACAATTACAACCTTATAATTCTACGCAATGACTTTCAGAATCGTTTCATAATGTTTAATAATTATCCATTTCTATAAATAAATTATTTTTTCATGGTGTAAGCTTAATGATATATTTATTAGTAAGATTTGATACGGGTTGAATTAGATTTATCATTTTTGTGGGGGAACGAATATGGTTAAGGTAAAATTAGTAAAAATTGATGGTGAGGAGATTTTTGTATTTAATAGTGCAATCTATATTTTTGAAGCAAGCACAGGGTTGACTCTAGAATGTAATATGATTGTTAGTGAAGTTGTGGTAAAAAAATATCAACATGTGGAAAATGTCATTGTAGAAATAGAGTTGGAAGATGGACGAGTGATTCATTCCATTATGTTTGTAAATGCATTGCAGGGTGGATTACCACAATTACACGTATTTTGTGATCTCGATGATATAGTAGGGTACGAGGATTTTGATCGAGTGAATGAAAATGACTCAAGATTTCCTGACATAGAAGAAGGCATAACATTAGAAGATATTAGAAAAGTGGAAATGCCAATCGAGGCAATTACTTTAAAAGTAAAGCTGCCTATTGACCAGGTCGAATGGTTAAAAAAGCAAAAAAAGAATGTGTTACAGGATATGCTTTCAGAATTTATTGATATGAAAAGAAACTACTGAAAAAATTTTTCTAAATTGGTAAAATTCATGACACATTTTCTCACCTTCAACATATATTAGCTTCTGTGATGAATTTTATATGAAGGGAATAGTGAATATGAGCTATGATTTAATAAAAGTACCAATGAAGGAAGAATACAAAGGAAGTAATGGATATAAGGTTGTTGAAGTAAACATATCCAATACAAGCGAAAATATATATGCTGTTGTAACACCAGTTAATAAGATGTAAAAACATAGAAAAACAATCTTTTGTTTATAATACATAAGAAGATTGTTTTTCTTTTTGTTTTGCTTTTGATTGATAAAGCAAATACAGAAAAGAGTAGGAGAATAGTAAAATAGTTCTACACCTTAAAGTCAAGTTTAAATATGATTAAGTTCGTTTAGGATGAAAAGTTTTATTGGTCTTTATTTTAAATGGAACTTAATTGGGTATTGTTTTCCATTTTGAGGGCTATCCTAAAAATAAAAAGGAAATTAAGATGATATTATTTTTCACTTCGATTATCCTGTTTAATTTCATTACTTTTACTTTTGTTAAAAGGTTGACTGGTAACCAAATTTCTCATATTTGGTCCTTTACCATTTCTTTTCAGCTTATATTTGATTTATTAATTGAGCATAAATTTCTAGGGTACTGGTATTTTGATAAAGGTGTAGAATTATTTGATCTACTAGCACATATTTTTTTAATTCCTCCAGTAAATATCATTTTTTTAAATTGGTTTCCAACCAAATCAACTCTTATTAAACAGAGTTTATATATAACCGCATGGACATGCTTTGTTCTCATCTACGAATACATGGCAATCTTGCCAAAGCCGTTTGGATTCTTTCATTTAGGCTGGTGGAGGGTATGGTACGATATTTTTGTTGTCCCGATTCTCCTCTTGATATTATTGGGCTATTTTAAATATATATTATTTTTAGAAAGAAGACTTTTAGACAATAATTATACATAAAAAACGCCAAAATCATGGCGTTTTTCCTTTATATCTATTCATTTTTTAATGCTAGTCCTTTGTCTTGCAATACTGAACGAATCTTCGGAATGGAGTATGGACCAATTCCATGCAGGGACAAAATTTCTTTTTCACTATATTTTGCAAGTTCTTCTACTGTAATAACACCAATGTTTTCTAAAGCTCGTCGTGCAGGGGCAGAAAGCTTAGATAAAAAGCCAATAGTAGGTTTCCGTTCTTTTTCACATATGGGACATGTAGGACAATCACTGCTCTTATAAAAATGATGTCCGTTTTCACACTCTCCCTTTTTTATAATACAGCAATAATAATCAACGATGGAATCCAGCTTCAATTTTAAATAAACTATGAAATTTTCTCTGAAATTTTAAATTTTGACTT
Source organism: Metabacillus sp. (assembly GCA_035645575.1). GTDB lineage: Bacteria > Bacillota > Bacilli > Bacillales > Bacillaceae > Metabacillus. The sequence continues at coordinate 2,863 of DASQMK010000595.1, read as the reverse complement.
GTATTAAAGATAAATCAGTATAATAATTATTCAAATAAGAAGAAATATATTGATTATTTAGTCAATTAGAAGTACCCTTATAATATCATTCTTGAATGATGTTTTATGGAAAGGAGATTGGAATGATGAATTTACGTAGCAATATGATTAAAAAGGGCTTTGACCGCGCACCTCATCGTAGCTTACTTCGAGCTGCAGGGGTAAAAGAAGAGGATTTTGATAAACCGTTTATTGCGGTTTGTAATTCATATATTGATATTGTACCTGGTCATGTACATTTACAAGAATTCGGAAAAATTGTAAAAGAAGCGATTCGTGAAGCTGGTGGAGTTCCATTTGAATTTAATACGATCGGTGTAGACGATGGTATTGCAATGGGCCATATAGGAATGCGTTATTCATTACCAAGCCGTGAAATCATTGCAGACTCTGTTGAAACAGTTGTATCTGCACACTGGTTCGATGGAATGGTTTGTATCCCGAACTGTGACAAAATCACTCCAGGTATGATGATGGCAGCATTACGTATCAACATACCTACACTATTTGTTAGTGGTGGCCCAATGAAGGCCGGTGTAACAAGTGATGGAAAGAAAATCTCTCTTTCTTCTGTTTTTGAAGGTGTAGGTGCCTATCAATCTGGTAAAATCGATGAAAAAGGTTTAACAGAGCTAGAGCAATTCGGATGCCCAACTTGTGGATCTTGCTCAGGTATGTTTACAGCTAACTCAATGAACTGTTTAGCTGAAGCACTTGGATTAGCAATGCCTGGTAACGGTACAATTTTAGCTGTTGACCCTAAACGTAAAGAATTCGTAAAAGAATCTGCTAAACAATTAATGAATCTTATTAAAGATGACATTAAACCAAGAGATATCGTTACAGAAAAAGCAATTGATAATGCATTCGCTCTTGATATGGCGCTAGGTGGTTCTACAAATACGGTATTACACACTCTAGCATTAGCACATGAGGCTGAAATTGAATACCCAATTCAACGTATCAATGAAGTAGCTGCACGTGTTCCGCATTTATCTAAGCTTGCTCCTGCATCAGATCATCATATTGAGGATCTACATGCAGCAGGTGGCGTATCAGCAGCTTTATATGAGCTTTCGAAAAAAGAAGGAGCTCTTCACCTTGACACATTAACTGTTACAGGTAAAACACTTGGTGAAAATATCGCCGGCTGTGAGATCCAAGATCATGAGGTTATCAGACCAATAGACAATCCTCATACAGAAAAAGGCGGCCTTGCTGTTTTATTCGGTAATCTTGCTCCAGATGGTGCGATTATTAAAACAGGCGGCGTTCAAAACGGGATTACAAGCCATGAAGGCCCTGCGATTGTATTTGAATCACAAGAAGAAGCGATCAATGGAATTGCAAATGGTAAAGTAAAAGAAGGACATGTAGTCATCATCCGTTATGAAGGACCAAAAGGCGGACCAGGAATGCCGGAAATGCTTTCTCCAACTTCTATGATCGTTGGAATGGGATTAGGACCAAAAGTAGCACTTGTTACAGACGGTCGTTTCTCTGGTGCATCTCGAGGTCTTTCTATCGGTCATGCTTCACCAGAAGCTGCTGAAGGCGGTCCACTAGCATTTGTTGAAAATGGTGACCATGTCGTGATCGATATTGAAAATCGCACAATGGATGTTCAAGTTCCAGAAGAAGAGTGGGAAAAACGTAAAGCCAACTGGAAAGGCTTTGAGCCAAAGGTGAAAAAAGGTTATTTAGCTCGTTATTCCAAGCTTGTTACATCTGCAAGCACTGGCGGAATTATGAAAATCTAAGATCAAAATAGAGAAACCACCCAATTTGGATGGTTTTTTCTTTTTAAGTTAGAAAGAATAAAGAATGATTTAGAAGAAAATTAAAAGTTATCGGCCCGTCAAAAAGGCATATTTAATAAAAGAACTCATTGAGGCGGTTAATGTGAAACCTGTTATTGATCGATGTTATAAATTAAGTGAACTACCACAAGCAATAAGTTAATTTGCTAAAAGGGCTTGCTCAAGGAAAAGTAATGATAACAGTGTGAAGAAAACACTGTTATCATTACTAAAACCAGTACAAAATAATTGAGCTTTTCTTTCGTTTCTAGCAATCACAACAATTTTTTTAAGAAGGCCAATTATATATAAAAACAGGAATCAATTTTCCTGGCATTTTTGAATTAATGTTTAAACACATGTTGTCCAATTACAACTGCTGTTTTTCGTGAATCAAGCCAACGATTTGTCGCAATGTCAGGATTATAGAAAAATAACGAATCTTTTGCAATTTTTCTCATATCAGATAGTGCTGCATATACTGCTCTTCTAGATTCCTTATCTGCTGGTTTATTTATTTCACCATTTGATACAGGTTGGAATTGTCCACGTTGATAAATAACATCTTTAATTGAATTAGGAAATTTCGGACTATCTACTCGGTTTAACACAACACTAGCTACCGCAACTTTTCCTTCAAATGGTTCGGATTGGGCCTCAGCACGTACAATTCTCGCTAATAAATCTATTTCTGTTTCTGAGATGTTTACTTTGCTAGAAGTAGAAGAAGAAGTTCTTTCACCTCGGCTTGCAACAGCTGGGCGACTTTTTTTGTCTATATCAATATGTATCTCTTGTCCAACATAAATGAGGTCAAGATTTTTAACCTGTGGGTTTACTGATGCTAATTCAGATAATGTTAACCCATTATCTCTGGCGATTTTTGACATTGTATCACCTTTATGTACAGTGTAAGCAAAAATTGGTTCTGCCGATAAAAGAGTGAAAAGTAATGTTAGTAAAAAAATTAGTTTTTTCAAAATAAGTCCTCCTAGTTGGTTTCTTTTTTTGAACTCTTGTCTCAT
>DASQMK010000594.1:0-3901 GCA_035645575.1 Metabacillus sp. | reverse complement strand
GATGACATTCGGTTGTGGTCGATCCATTTGTCTGAGCTTTTCTAATACTCCTAAGCCGTCTAAATGAGGCATAATAATGTCTAATACAAGTACATCAGGATCTTTATCCTTTAACATAGTTAAACACTCTTGACCGTTATATGCTACACCAAGAACTTCAATATCATCCTGACTTGATAGATATTCCTCTAATAAGCCTACGAGTTCCCGGTTATCATCAACTATACAAACTTTAATTTTTCCCACAAATACTTCCTCCTCAGTCTTGATTTGCCAATTTGTCTGATATCTATACATATGATTACATAAATCATTTCGACAATTCCATAAAAAACCCTTTATTTTTTCTAAAAAACTTTAAAAAATGGAGGAAAACAATGATTTTCTTCATTTTACTCTATTTTTCGACTAATTACTTCATTTGACAATTGTTCAGTAACTTGATTTTGTCGAAAAATCTTTCTTCTTTATTGTACATAAATCCCCTTTAAATGAAAAGGTTAAATTAGGGAGTCCAAAAATAAAAAAACTGTCAAGAAATTACGTTTTCTTGACAGTAAACATTTAGCTTGCTTTTTGTTCCTGTTTTCCATATATATCTATGCCAGCCTCATTTAACATCCACTCTATATGAACACCATAACCTGAAGTTGGATCGTTAACAAACACATGAGTCACTGCACCAATCACTTTACCATTTTGAATAATAGGACTACCGCTCATCCCTTGAACAATACCACCTGTTTTATCAAGTAACCTTTGATCTGTAATCTTAATGACCATGCCTTTTGTTGCAGGGAATTTTTGGGGGACAGAACTAACGACTTCTACTTCAAATTCCTCTACTTTATCCTGATCAACAACCGTTAAAATTTTAGCAGGACCCTCTTTAACTTCGTTTGATAAGGCAATTGGCAACGCTTTATCCATCACACCATTATTAATTCTTTGATTGAGTTCACCAAAAATACCAAAAGGACTATTTCGCGTAATATTCCCAATAACTTGTCGATCACTTGAGAATCTTGCTAATTTTTCACCTGGGTTACCATTACTTCCTTTTTCAATCGAGGTAACCGTAGAACGAACAATTTGTCCATTTTCGACGACAATAGGCTTTTTCGTATCCATATCAGAAATGACATGTCCTAATGCTCCGTACTTTTTCGACTTTGGATCATAAAACGTCATTGTTCCAATTCCTGCAGCCGAATCTCGAATATATAACCCAATACGATAGGAGTCATCATGCTCGTCTTTGAGAGGATACAGCTTCGTTTTAACCTCTTTTTGTTCCCTATTTAACACTAAATCAAGTGGCTTCCCTGTTTTACCAGCTTCCTGAATAAATGGTGTTACATCACTCATTTGTTCAATCTTTTTTCCATTAATACGAGTAATTATATCTCCAACCTCAATACCTGCTATTTCACCCGGGGATTTTTTTCCTTCTGATGTATTAATTTGATGGTGTCCTACCACCAATACGCCAAGGGTATTTAGTTTTACACCAATTGACTGCCCACCAGGTATAACCTTGAAATCAGGTAAAATCTTCACACCTGCTTTTTTCACAGGAAATCCAGCAAGATCAAAAACAACTTCTCCTTCACCTGCTTCTTTCCCATGTATATCAATTGTTTTGCCATCATTGTTTTGTTGAACAGTAAATGCTTCCTTAGATGGTTGAATGGCATTTACAGGTAATGAACTTCCTACACTGACTTTTTGTGACTCAAATACCATTAACGTTTTTGGTATATTTACGTATTCTCGAATTTCTTTTACAAATCCTAAACTTATTACGAACACAAGGAGAAGTACACCAACTAATTTTCTCATTTTATCTGTCTGCAAAAACCTTCACTCTCCTCGCTCCTAACCCATCACCATAAAGTCTTTATGGCTACAGTTTTAATGTAGCCTTTTAGGAGCTTATTTATAACTTGAATCTCTAGAAAAATGAAGGATTTGTTGCATGTTTTAGCAGGTATTTACCAAAATCATTATGTATTTTCTATAGTGGATACTTATGTTTAAATTAGCCTGTTTTTTATTGTTATTATCATTTCACAAAAATAATTGATTACTTTCTTTTGCATAGTTTTTAATAAAATAGGCAATTTTAAAATTTGATTGCGCAAGAACATAACAAAAACAATATTTGGTTCGCTTCAGCCCCTCCCGAATTTTTCCTAATAAAAAAAAGCCACCATAAAAAATGGTAGCTGTACCCTTAATGTTTAGCCGTGTGTGCAAGTGCAAGAAGCTCTTTTGCATGCTCTTTAGATAATTCAGTAACTTCAACCCCCGCAATCATTCGACCAATTTCTTTAATCTTTTCTTCATTATTTAATGGCTTTACACTTGTTTTCGTTCTTCCAGCTTTTGTTTCCTTAGCAATGTATAAATGGGTATCTGCCATTGCTGCAACTTGTGGCAAATGGGTAATACACAATACTTGAGAACCGTTTGAGACACGATATATTTTTTCAGCAATTGCCTGAGCAACTCGGCCGCTTACACCCGTGTCCACTTCATCGAATATGATTGAGGTAATACCTTGATGTTGTGAAAAAATACTTTTCATTGCAAGCATAATTCTTGAGAGCTCGCCACCCGATGCTGTTTTATTTAGAGGCTTAAGTGGTTCTCCAGGATTAGTTGAAATATAAAATTCAATTTCATCGATACCTTTAGAGGTGTATTTTAACTCGTGTGAAGGTGATCTTTTCTCTTCTATATTCACGCTAAAGCTTGTCTTTTCCATGTAAAGTTCTTTCAACTCTTTATGAATTTCATCGATTAGAACCTTGGCGTATTTCTTGCGAATATCAGAAATATTTTTAGCCTCGACAGATAAATCCTCTAAAACTGAATTAAGCTCTATTTGCAACTTTGATAAGTGACTGTCTTTATTTTGAATAGTATCTATTTCTTCCTCGATTTTTGCAGAGTATGATAAAATTTCTTCGACTGTTTGTCCGTATTTACGTTTTAAATGATTAATTTCATTTAAACGACTTTCTACAAAGTTTAACCTCTCAGGATCAAATTCAAGAGAATCTAATTCATTCCGGACTTCATAAGAGAGATCCTCTAGCATATAGTACGCATTCGAAATGGTTTCAGATAATTCATTTAGCTTTGTATTAATGCCACTTACATTTTCAAGATGACTCATCGCTAGGCCAACCCAGTCTAACCCCCTTTGCTCACCATGCAACGCATTGTAGCTATTGTTTAAGGAGTCATAGACTTTTTCATAATTAGAGATTTGATGCTTTTCTTCCTGTAGAAGCTCGTCTTCTTTTGGTTGTAATTCCGCATTTTCAATTTCCTCTAGCTGAAATTGAAGCAAATCAAGACGATGAGCCATCTCTTGTTCATTTTCAGAAAGCTGTGTGATCTTCCTTTTTAATCCATCATAACGCTGATAAAGCTCTGAATAAGCAACAAGTGCTGCTTTCACTTCTTTTCCACCATATTGATCTAACAATGATAAATGATTTTCTTCGTTCATTAGCTCTTGATTATCATGTTGTCCATGGATATCTACTAATAATTGACCAACTTCTCTTAAAACTGCAATTGTCACTAACTTTCCATTTATTCGACAAATACTTTTTCCAGAGGAACTCATATCTCTACGAAGAATAATCATGCCATCACTTAAATCAATGCCGAATTCTTCACATCGTTCATATACAGGATGCTGATCTTCATCCAAAAGAAAAAGTGCTTCCAACTCTGCTCGTTTTTCACCGTACCTTACAAATTCTGAGGAACCTCGAGCTCCTGCTAATAAGTGAATTGCATCTATAATAATCGATTTACCTGCACCTGTTTCACCTGTTAAAACAGTTAATCCCTTTTCAAAGGAAACGGTCAGAGACTCAAT
>DASQMK010000593.1:0-7484 GCA_035645575.1 Metabacillus sp. | reverse complement strand
TAAAGCTCAAAACCATCTTCTCCTGTGTAGCCAGTACGCGACACAATCGCAATGTTCACTCCAGCAATATTTACTTGTTGTGCAAAACCAAAATATCCTATATTTCTTAGATTAAAATTAGTAAGCTTTTGTAACACTCTTTCAGCCTTTGGTCCTTGTATAGCAAGCTGCGCTATTGAGTCGGAAATATTTGTTACTTTTACATGATCTTCAATATATAGCTTCATCCAATTAAAATCCTTATTTATATTTGCTGCATTTACAACCAAAAGAAATTTCTCTTTCTCTAACTTATAAATTAATATATCATCTACTGTACCTCCGTCTGGGTAACACATTGCCGTATATTGAGCCTGATCAACATTAAGTTTTGTTACATCATTCGTAACAAGATAGTTAACATAGCTTTCCGCATCTCTACCTTCAACAAGTATTTCCCCCATGTGAGAAACATCAAATAACCCTACTCCTGTTCGAACAGCATGGTGTTCCTCTAGGATGCTAGAAAAGTGGACGGGAAGGGCCCAACCTCCAAAATCGATCACTTTTGCCCCATATACCTCATATAATGGGAAAAGCGGTGTTTTTCTTAGTGTTTTTCGACTACCACTCATTCCTTTCACCTCAGATTCTATTATTTTTGATATAACTGTTCCTTTACTCTTTTACCTGTCTCCGTTTCTGCAAGACCTCCTAGTGAAGTCTCTTTATAAACTCTCGGCATATTTTTCCCAACTTTATACATTGTTTCAATTACCTCATCACAAGGAATTCTGCTTTCAATACCTGCAAGGGATAAATCAGCAGCTGAAAATGCAATCGAAGTCCCAATTACATTTCTCTTAATACAAGGTACTTCAACGAGTCCAGCAACTGGGTCACATATTAATCCAAGTAACGACTTCATTGCTAGAGCTGTTGCATTTACAGCTTGTTCTGGTGATCCTCCCTTTAATTCAACAATTGCCCCCGCTGCCATTGCTGTTGCAGAACCTATCTCCGCTTGACACCCACCGGCTGCACCAGAAATAAAAGAACGGTTTGCAATCACATATCCAAGTGCACTTGCTGTAAATAATCCTCTAACCAACTCTTTATTGGAAAGACAGTCATTTTTTTGAAGTGCAAACAACACCCCAGGTAGGATTCCCGCTGCTCCTGCAGTTGGTGTTGCGACAATAACTCCCATCCGAGCATTAGATTCTGATGTAGCAAGGGAAAAGATCATCGCATCCCTTGCATAGTGTCCTGTTAAGGCTTTACCTTGATTTACATATTCCTGCATTTTGATAGCATCACCGCCTGAGATTCCACTCGGTGCAGATGATCCATCCTTCAGACCATTGTCAATTGCTTCCTTCATCTTCATTAAACGATCTTCCATCATTCCCATAATTTTATGACGATCTATTCCTGATTTCTCAATTTCTCTCATTACGATCAATTCCCAGATTCGTTTCTTTTCTTTCTTACATTGATTAACAAGTTCGTTCATTGACCGAATCTCCATGATGCTCACTCCTATACTTTTTCTTTCATTAAATACGAACTGTAACATGATACAAACTTTGAAGATTCGACACTGGTGCTTAAGCGAATATCCATTTTCTCACCGTTAATCATAAAGATTTTTGATACCCCTCCACCTAACGATACTCCTCCAACTTTAAGCTCATAGTTTCCTAGTTTCGTTGTAACAACAGTAGTATTCGGATGCTCATAATATGGACAAGTATCTTCAAAGTGAAAAGTTACTTTGATTCCATATTGTTTCATTAATGAACTAGCATATTTAATCCTAAAATCATCCGTATTCATACCTAGCAATCCACCAAGGATGGCTTTATCTGTTCCATGCCCTTGATAGGTCTCAGCAAAAGAATCATAGAAAATGATATTTACCTCTTCTGGACGTTCACCTATCAATTCGTATATAAACTTTCCTATTAACACAACTCCTGCTGTATGAGAACTCGAGGGACCTACCATGATCGGTCCAATTATGTCAAAGCAACTTTGATATTCCATCATATCTCCTCTTTAAATAGTGATCGCCTGTTGAAACAACGGGAACCTTTCACAAATTCCTTCTGTTTCCATCCTTGCCTTATCTAGTAACATGGCATTTCCCTTATTTTTTAGGACAGTCGAAATAATTTTTGCAATCTGCACCATCTCTTCCTCTTTCATCCCCCGTGTCGTTAATGCAGCTGTACCGATCCGAATACCACTTGTCACAAACGGGCTTTGTGGATCATATGGAATGGTATTTTTATTTGCTGTTATCCCAGCCTTTTCTAGGATTGCTTCAGCTTCCTTCCCTGTTAAATCCCAAACCCTGACATCTAGTAACACGATATGGTTATCAGTTCCACCAGAAACGAGGATTGCTCCTTCTAGTTGTAATTCTTTACTAAGTATCGAAGCATTTTTGATGACCTGTTTAGCATATTCCCTAAAACTTGATTGCATTGCTTCTTTAAAGGCAACAGCCTTTGCAGCAATAATATGCATTAATGGTCCTCCTTGAATTCCAGGAAAGACAGATTTATTCAGTTGCTTTATCATATCTTCATAATTTGTTAACAAGATACCACCTCGTGGACCTCGCAGTGTTTTATGTGTTGTACTTGTCACAATATGAGCATAAGGCACCGGTGATGGATGGTAACCTGCTGCTACGAGTCCTGCAATATGAGCCATATCAACCATTAACGTAGCACCAATCCGGTCGGCTATTAATCTAAAGTTCTTAAAATCGATCGTTCGTGGATATGCACTTGTACCAGCAATTAAAAGCTTTGGCTTCTCTTTTATTGCTAATGCTTCTATTTCGTCGTAGTCAATCAAATGAGTGTCATCTCTTACTCCATAAGAGACAACATCAAACCATTTTCCTGACATACTTACTGGACTACCGTGGGTGAGATGTCCGCCATGTGCTAAATTCATTCCCATTACCTTGTCTCCTGGCTGAAGCAAAGCAAAAAATACAGCAGCATTCGCTTGGGCACCTGAGTGGGGTTGTACATTCGCATATCGAGAACCAAATAGGCTATTGGCCCGGTCGATGGCGGTTTCTTCTGCTATGTCAACATACTCGCAACCTCCGTAATACCGCTTATTTGGATACCCCTCTGCATACTTATTTGTCATGACACTCCCCATTGCTTCTAAAACATCATCACTGACAAAATTCTCTGATGCAATTAGCTCTAATGTTGAAAGCTGACGCTGCCTTTCACTTTCGATTGCTTCATAAATCTTAGAATCATTGATACTTAAACTCAACATAATCCCTCCTAGACTCTTACTTTTCCCCTCCCTCTGTTCTTCACTTCTTAAGATTTGACTCAGATTTATGACATTACCCTGAATAAAGAAAAAGAACAGAGAGGGGTAGTTTTTATGTCCCTTCTCTGTCCTTTTACCTGAGAGTTTCATTCCATACAAATAACTGGAATCTTCCCCTTTGGTGGCGTAGCATCAACGCGCTCTCCAGAGTTGCGTCCTCTTGTAGTCTTTTTACCTGAGAGATTTGTTTCAAGGGTTTTTTTGAAACTTGCTCCTTCGGTGGCAATGTATAAATCTACACTCTCCTACAATCATCATCCGCAAATATGAAATTATTTACTTTATAGTTTTACACGAGTTTAAAGGCGATTGCTTAAACTAATGTGTTACAGCAACGCTCTTCTTTTCAAAATTCATTGAAGAACTATGCCCTGGTTGAATTTTTGATTTTGGGTCAATATATGCTTTAGCATTATTTACTGCAGTAGGTGCTTCCCCGAAGCCACTGGCAATGAGATTCACCTTACCATCATAGGTACATATATCACCTGCTGCATAAATCCCCCCAATGTTTGTTTCCATCCTAGAATTAACAATGATAGAGTTTTTTTCAATTTCAAGGCCCCACTCTTTAATTGGCCCAAGAGAAGAAACAAAACCAAAGTTGACAATTAGCTCATCAATAGAAATGGTTTCTATTCCTATTCCTTTTACTGCTTCTAGGACAACCTCATTAATTTTATCTTCGCCAATTAACTGAGTTGGAACAAATGGAGTTAAAACTTCAACCTTTGACTTTTTTAGCAATTCAACACTATGTTCATGTGCACGAAATTTATCACGTCGGTGAGTCAGAAATACTTTTTCAGCAATTGGTTCAAGCATTAGCGCCCAGTCAACTGCTGAATCTCCGCCACCAGCTACCATAACACGTTTTCCAGCAAACTTATTGATATCTCCAACAAAGTAATGTAAATTCGTTGCCTCATATTTATGAGCTTCTTCAAGTTCAAGTTTACGCGGTTGAAAAGCTCCATTTCCTGCTGTAACAATGATTGCTTTCGAATAGTGTATATCATCATTTGTCGTTATTTTAAACGTACCATCCATATCTTTTTCAACAAATTCCACTTTTTGTTTTAGGGCAATAGTTGGTTCAAATTTTGCCATTTGATCCATTAAGTTATTTACTAAATCCTGTGCAAGGATTTTAGGAAATCCAGCTACATCATATATATACTTATCAGGATATAAAGCAGAAAGTTGCCCACCTAATTGTGGTAGGCTCTCTATTATTTTTACACTACATTGGCGCATTCCCCCATAAAAGGCAGTAAATAAACCGACTGGACCACCTCCAATGATCGTGATATCAAATACCTCTTTATTTTGAGACATAGCATTCTCTCCTTTTGAACTTTAAACATATAATCTTATAATAGAAGAAATTAGACACTGCAATATATAAAAGGTAAGGACGTTACAGTCATATCAACTCGCTAGCGTTTGGAAAATTCTGAATCTTTCATATAATAGAGACGGATGTAATTTATCAATTTGCAATTTGACTTGTTGATAATCCAATTGATTCTAAAACATAATCATAAAAGCGAGAAACATGATGCTCAATCGGTACCAAAATCCCTCCATTTTGGTAGGCTCTTGACCCCATATTTTCTTGACACCATTGACACGCCTCGAAGTCTTGTTCATTTACTCGATGAAATAATTCAACAGCATCTCCAGCATCAAAATCTTCTTTAGCCATTTCATCTGGATCAAATAACCAATCACAAATAACAATTGATCTTTCCGCATTGATTGGAATAATGCGATGAATGATGACATGATCTGGTGTTAAATTAATAAATACATGTGGATTTATTGTCATTCCGTAGTATAAACGATCATCCTCTGCTAATAACCCTTTTAACATTGGACGATTGCCTTTACCACTAATCGAGAATGCCTCAATATTTTCACTAAAACTTGCTCCTGATCCCGTTTCATTTTGTGTACCAACTCCACTACGGAATTGTGGAAAAGCTGAAGTTAGTTCTGGATGAATAGCTGAACAATGATAACATTCTTGAAAATTTTCCACTATAATTTTCCAATTCGCTTTCACATCATACTCTTTACGATGTGCAACTCTTAAATTTTGAATTTGATATCTAGATAATGTTTCAAGCTCACCAAAACGCTCAATAATTTGTGGATCTAATTGTTGTTCAAGAGGTAGTGGCTCATCTGATAAATTTAACCAAATCAACCCATGCCATGTTTGAACATTCACTTTCTCTAAACCATAATTTTCATTATTTATTAACTCTTCACGGCATTCACTTGATTTTGGAACTCCTGCTAAACTACCATCAAGTCCATAGCTCCATGAATGGTAAGGGCAACGAATAATACCAGTTTTCCCTGAAGAATCACTACAAAGCGTAGCACCGCGATGCCGACATACATTTAAGAAGCCACGAAGCACATGATCTTTTCCTCTAATAATTAATATATTTTCACCTTCAACCTTTAGTGTGATGTATTGGCCAGGTTCAGCTACGTCATATTCATAGCCCACAAAAAGCCAGTGTTTTGCAAAGATATGCTTTCTTTCTAATTCAAAAATTACAGGGGATGTATACAATTCTCCTTTTAATGTAGATTTAATTTTTCCACTTCCATTTACAACATTTTGTTCATTTAGCATTTTTCTTTTCTCCCTTCAAACATCTTAAATATCATAAATGCCTTAATAAACGATGCAATCAAATGTCTACTGACTTATATGGTTAACACCTAATGATTATTGTTGATAAACAAAACGTTTTGGACTGAATAACTCAATCGGATGATTTGTATTTCCATCGATCACTAGGTCAGCTAAAATTTCCCCTACTACACTAGCAAACTTAAATCCATGCCCTGAAAAACCTGCAGCAATGGCCACTTGTGGATGTTCTGGATGTTCAGATATAACAAAATGTTCATCTGGTGTGTTTGTATACATGCATGTTTTACCTTGCAAAAATCGACCGTTTAACTGTGGAAGACCTTGTGCTATATACTCTCTAATCATTTCCACTTCCTCATCGTATACGTTGCGATCAATCGTTTCAGGCATACATGACTTCCCTTTGCGGAAAAAAGCAATTTTTGCTCCTTCTGCTCCAATTCCAGTAGAAGGGAAACCATATAATTGAACACCATCATCAGCTTCCCATATATAAATAGGGTGATTTCCAACCCTGAATGGTTCTATTCCATTCTTTGGCTCAAAAAACATTTGAATATGACGCTCTACTTGTAAGGATACACCTAAATCTTTTAATAAATTTGGTGCCCAAGCTCCTGCTGAAATAACTATTTTTCCAGCTTCATATGTCCCACTACTAGTAACTACACGTACACCTTCACCAGAGGGATTCGCCTCCCAAGACCGAACAGATTCAAAGAATTTAAGATCAGCACCATATTTTTCTGCTTGTAATAAATGGGTATATACACTCTTTTCCGGTCTAACAAACCCAGCCAGCTCTTCATACAAACCAATTGTATTAGGAGTAGGATTAAAAACTGGGAAACGTCTTCTTATGCTCTCTGCATCAAGAATCTCATAGGCAAGATTCCACTGAATAGCACTCTTAATACTACCTGAGACTGTTAAACTATTTTGAGATCCAAACATTAGGCCACCTGTTATTGTTAAAATTTCTTCTCCACTTTCTCTTTCGATCTCGTCCCACAGTTCATATGCTCTAAGTAACAAAGGAACATATGCAGGATCTTCAAAATAGGATTGTCTTATGATTCTTGAACCACCATGGCTAGAACCCAGGTCATGTGCCGGACCAAATTGTTCAAGACCAAGAACTTTCTGTCCTCTCTTTGCTAATTGATATGCAGTGGTACTCCCCATAGCCCCTAATCCAATGACTATAACATCATAATGTTTTGACATATTTAATCCCCCTGGTCTCTAAAGTTTAATTATTTGGAACTAACAAGCGATTTGTTTATTACGAAAGCTTCATATCGTTTATCGAAATACTCTATATTAAATTCACCATTCTCATGTAAAGCTTCAGGTTTTACTAATGCATAGACGATTCCACATCCTATGCTGTAGCCATAGCCAGCACTTGTAATAAATCCAACTATCTCTTCTCCACTCAAAACAGGTTCAT
>DASQMK010000592.1:0-4294 GCA_035645575.1 Metabacillus sp. | reverse complement strand
AAGTTTCGGGATTTTGTAGAAGGAAAGGGTACGGTTTTTATTAAAGACGGGAAAGTCATGGAAGATAATTTAAAGAAAGAGAGATATACAGCAGATGAATTACTTGAGCTTCTCCGTAAAAAGGATGTTTACAAAGTTGCAGACGTTGAATTTGCTGTTTTAGAACCAACTGGTGATTTAAGTGTGCTGCTAAAAAAAGAAAATCAACCTATTACACCGAAAGATCTTGGTTTAACTACTCCTACTGAAAAAGAAACACAAACGGTCATCATGGATGGTGAAGTCTTAGACGAACCACTAGCAACTGCTGGTAGAAACAGGCGGTGGCTTGAAACTGAGTTAGACAAATTAAATGTAAGTATTGAGAATGTATTTCTAGCTCAAGTGGATACATATGGAGAGTTAACAGTTGACCTATTTGATGACAAAATAAAAGTGCCTACCCCACAAGAAAAACCATTGTTGCTAGCAATGATAAAAAAGTGCCAAGCAGATTTAGAACTGTTCGCCTTAGCAACTGAATCTGAAAAGGCAAAGGAAATGTACCAAAAAAATGCCTTAAAAATTGAAAAAGTGATAAACAAATTGACACCATATCTTAGAAATTAGCTGGGGATTTGTTTCAAAACCCTTATAGAAATGGCTGTTTCCAATTAGTGTTCCAAAATAACCAAAAATAATCTTTTTAGAATATGACTATTCATACAGAGATAGTCATATTCTATACGGCAAAAATTACACTACAGTAGATTATTCTATTGTAGTGGGAATTTTTTAAGTGTAAGGTATCAGTAATCAGTGCAACTACACCTCTGTCTTGCCATTCAAGCTCGCTACTTGTTCAATAAGTATTCCCTTAGGACATTCGTTGAACATAAGATATAACTGAATGTTAAATAAGAAAGGGGAATGTTAAAAATGAGTCATTTACATCCTTATCACAACTCATATTTTCAACCATATCATTATAGTCAGTTTCCACAATATCCTCAGTCAGAGATTTGGGCAGAACAGTTTATAAAAAAACCATTATACCCTCATTTAAAGCCACAAACATTAACATCAATTGATCCTTTTGTTAAATACGGATTAAAAGAGGCAAAAGCAACTTCATATGTGCATGCATTACAAGAAGTTGCTGCGATGTCTTATTTACTTGGGAAAGGTATGGATCCGCAAACAGCATATTTAACAGTTGAATCCTGGGAAATAAATGAAGCATTTTAATACATGATTCCAGTATATACGTTTTATTAAGTATTTGTTATGACTATGTAAATAATAGAGTCCCAATTTCAGAAATCTCCTTGATTTAGTTCAAGGAGTTTTTTCTTTATTTAAGTGAAAATGTTAACCAGCTGACAAGTGTTATGATCAATAAACTGTTAAACGGCATTGACACTTAGGGATATTGATCGAAGAGATGCTAGAGACCTTGATCCAACTGATGTAAGGTTTGATAATAATCTTGACTTTAATAACAGAGGCAGGGGTCCAGATATAGATACTGATCCTAGAGATGTACGTAGACAAGGTGAACCTGATATGCCATTAAATATGGATGAAGAGGAACCAGATTTAGATGAAGAACCGTCTGAAGAACGAAGAGGGAATTAACATAAAAAGATTTGTTAAAAGGTTTTTAATAGCCATGTAAACCAAAAAGTAATATCGTTAAATCAAAAACCATGATTAAATTTAAATGAGATCGTAATATTCACAAAAACACTCTTTTAAAATCAGAGTGTTTTTGTGAATATTTAATTTTATACTTCTATAAACCTGTAAAAAATTAAGGTATTTTCTTCTAGGTCTAATTAGGATTGTTTTATCGAGACAAAATCCAATAATCAAACATAAAGACAAAGGCTTTTTCGGTACCATGACAAGAAATAGATTTTTTCTATCACTTTTTAATATGAATGCAATCAAATAAATTGAAAAATAAAAATTTTCTATATATATTTAGTTTAGGCTATAAACTATCTCGTATAAACTAAAGGAGTGGGGCACATGGTAGATTCTTTAAATAGTACAACAACATTGCATAATGGTGTTAAAATGCCATGGATTGGTTTAGGAGTGTTCAAGGTACAAGATGGGGAAGAAGTTGTTAATTCCATAAAAGCAGCCCTTGAATTCGGGTATCGAAGTATTGACACAGCAGCCATTTATAAAAATGAAGAGGGTGTAGGAAGAGCAATCGCTGAATCAAATGTTCCTCGAGAAGAGTTGTTTATTACAACAAAAGTTTGGAACACAAATCATGGGTACGAATCAACATTAAAAGCGTTTGATGATAGTATGGAAAAATTAGGTTTAGATTATTTAGACCTGTATTTAATCCATTGGCCATTACCATCCCAAGGGAAGTATGTAGAGACCTGGAAGGCGCTTGAAAAGCTGTATAAGGATGGACGTATTCGTGCAATTGGTGTAAGTAACTTTAAAATTCATCACCTTGAAGAGATTATCGCGAACTGTGAAATTAAACCAATGGTCAATCAGGTTGAATACCATCCAAGATTTAATCAAAGGGAACTCCACGCGTTTTGTAAGGAGAATGATATTCAGCTTGAAGCGTGGTCTCCGTTAATGCAGGGCGGTCTTCTAGATGATCCCGTCTTAGTCAAAATCGCCGAGAAATATAATAAATCAACAGCTCAAATCATTCTTCGTTGGGATTTACAAACAGAAGTTGTTACGATTCCAAAGTCGACAAAGCCTCATCGTATTGCTGAAAATGCAAATATATTTGACTTTGAACTTTCGCAAGAGGATATGGATAAAATCAATGGGTTAAATCAAGATAAACGTATGTTCGCCGATCCTGATGAGTTTAATCGAGTATAAAATTTAAAGCGCTATCATTAATAGATTAAAAGTTGAATTGGAGGGTGTTCTCTTATGACTTTGATAGAGAATCCGATATTAAAAGGGGTTAAAGAAGGAAGGTGTTTTACTAGACCAAGGATTTACGGGTGCTTTTATCGGTGTCTGTGTCCAGGATTTAAGCGGCCAAAGAAAACACGTTGATTTTGATTATTTTTCATACCGTGAACATGATCGTAAAGATGAAAAAGAATAAGACATGAGCAATAACGGAAATCTAAAGTTTGGTTTATAAATGCAGAAATAACCCGCCTTTGAGCTTTGAAAGAGCAATAGGGTGAGTTATGTAATCCTAATAAGGAATCCCTTAAAGGGAAAAAGACTGTTCTAACACCGAACAGTCTTTTTCCTTAATGCCTTTCTATTTTTATCATCAACAATGGTTTTTAGACTATTGTTTCACGAATAAGCTGCTGGACCACAGGGATATCAGCAGGTGCCCATTTTAATGACTCGAGATTTTCTCTTTTTAACCATATGAAAGCTGAATGCTCACTTGCACTAGGTTGACCGCTAACAATTTTACATTTAATCGAAATTAGGTTAATGATAAAGCTATCGTATTCATGAGTATGATCATGGAATAGATCAACGGTTTCAATAGTACAGTTGAGTTCTTCTTTAATTTCTCTAGCTAAAGCAGAATAGATATCTTCATCTTTCTCGACTTTTCCTCCTGGAAACTCCCACATATTTGGCATAGACATTTGAGGAGACCTTAAGGCACAGAGTATTTCGTTTTGATCATTTTCGATAATGGCAGCTACTACTTTTAACGTTTTTTTCATGATACCCCCAGCTAATCTCTGATTAAAATGTAGTTATTTTATCAATGAATTAGTGATGCTCTCAAATTACTAGCGCCATTTTCTAAATAACCCTTTAAACAAGTTAACATATAGACCCAGCCTTCCTTTTGTCCCAGCATTTTGTTTACAATTTCAGGGTCATCTTCTTTAAGACCTGATTCGTTCACTTCAATATATGTACTCGCATGATCCAACTCTTTCAGTGTAATGGTTACAACCGTTTCTTCATCAGATTCTCCACCCCATGAAAGCACGATTTTATGATTCTCCTCGACTTCTAATACATTCATAATGCCTTCCGCTCCATATTCATCATATCTCAATGTAATGGACTTACCTTGCTCCCATCTTTCGGAACTCGATGAGAACCAATAATTCCCGATCTTTATTGGGTCTACTAGAGCATCAAACACTTCATTTACCGGCTTATGTATTTTCATTTTTGTCGTTATTTGTGTATTCATAACGAAATCAACTCACTTCCGGGTTATTTAATACTTCTCCTATTATATCCAATGGTGCTTTTCCTGTGACATTAATAAGTATACCATTTCAAGGTGATTAATAGTCTCATTTAACTAGGTTAGTCTATT
>DASQMK010000591.1:0-2990 GCA_035645575.1 Metabacillus sp. | reverse complement strand
TGTTGCTTAGGAAATTATAAAATGCTTGAACTGTGGATAACTACTTCGACATCCAGCTCCAGCGCCTAGCCCCTCGAGGTCATAAGCTAATATAGAATTGAAGGCAAAGGACGCCTTCTATTCTAAATCATCTTATTTGCCTTAGGCTGACCAAGGCGCTTGCGTTTTTGTTCTTGACAATTTTTAAAATATGGAATATCTTATACTTACCTTAATAATCGGCAGATGTTTATTTTCGCTTTTTTAAATAATTAGGCCTTTAGCATTCTTTTAATATTTAATATTGACTGGATGAAAAAGTATCCTAATTTAAAAAAGAGAAGGTAACATAAATCGATTTATTTCATACAATGGAAAAATTAAACTTATACCGATGCTTTCTTTAAAAGGATTATAAAAACATAAAGTATAAAGTAAAATGATTTATAAAAAGGTAGCTCTTCAAAAAGTTTCGCTGAAATTAGTTGAAGTGAAGCCGACAATTTTCAAGATTCAATGATTTAAAATCATCATTGAATTATTGGGTTGTCGGCTTTTTTATTGGGAAAATAACATTTAACTAATAATAGAAGAAAAAAAGTCCTTAGTAAAAAGAATTCTTTGTACGTTAACGCCATTTAAAAAGGGGGAATTTGGAATGTTGGTTTCGCTGAGTTTATCGTCATTGTTAACATTATTTTTTATTGTGCTTATTGTTTCTGGGCTAAGTGGACTATTGTTTTTACATCCTCGAGTACCCTTGAGTTTTGTTCGCATTCATATTGGTATCGTGGCCTTACCGCCTTTGGTTTCTCTGGTAGCTTTTGCTAATAGTAGTGTGAAAGGAAATGTTGGTCCTTGGTCCTTGGATTCCTTAGCTTGGTTAATGGCTTTCTTTGTTCTTGCAATTGGTTTAATCATTCAGCGTTTTTCTGTACGTTACCTAATGGGAGATCGCTATTATCGTAAGTATTTTACTCTTTTTACATTCACTACAGGTGCTGCTTCAATTACATGGTTAAGTGCCGATCTCCGCTTGATGGTCATATCTTGGGGAGCAACTCTCGTCTGTTTAACCTTATTGATAAGGTTAAACAGTGCCTGGAAAGTAACTAGTGAAGCAGCCAAGGTTTCTGGTCGATTATTTATTTTAAGTTGGTTTTCTTTGTTATTTGCGATAATTTGGCTTTTTCAAGTCACAGGTCAATGGCAGTTATCATTAGCTCTAAGTACTGAAAGTTTAGTACAACTTGGATCATGGGAGAGAACAGGGATTAATTTATTGATTATATTAGCAGTGATAATTCCCGCAGCTCAGTGGCCTTTCCAACGGTGGTTAATTGAGTCTGTTGTTGCTCCGACTCCTGTTTCTGCGATTATGCACGCAGGTTTAGTAAATGCCGGTGGGATTATGCTAACTCGATTTTCATCTCTTTTTAATGGTGATTTAGCTTCGATTATCTTACTTATTCTTGCAAGTATATCTGTATTGATTGGATCTGGAATTAGTATAGTCCAGGTTGACTATAAACGTCAGTTAATAGGCTCCACGATTGGACAAATGGGATTTATGCTTATTCAGTGTGCATTAGGTGCGTATATTGCAGCTATTATTCATCTTATTTTACATGGTTTGTTCAAAGCTACGCTGTTTTTACAGGCTGGTTCAGCAGTACGTCGTTACGAAGGGTCGACTCGCGTTAATGAAAGATCGTCCTATTTATGGATCGTTGCTGGTTGGACTTTAGGCTTAGTTGTAGGGGTTGCTTTTTGGCTTATGGCTCCTGGAGAGGGGTATCAATTGATTAGTGCGTTAATCTTAGCGTGGTCATTGTCCGTTTCTTGGACACAGCTCGTAGCTTCTGGAGAGGGGAGAATTGGTCGAATTGCTGGCTTATCAATTTTAGGAGGAGCTGCCATCATTTATTTTATCATTCATAATTTGTTCTATGAGTTGCTGCATACAACCGTTTTTCAGAGTGTTCAACCTCCAATTTCAGTTGTCATCATTGTCGTATGTTTCCTACTATTTGGTAGCGGAATAGGTACGTGGCTTGCTCGTAATCGTTCTTCTGTTTCCTTCGCAATACTTTATCTTTGGTTAGTACGATTAGGTGAAGCAAAACCAAAGTCAGTAGAAAGTCATCCAAACTACCTTAAACAATATTTATCTCAAGGAGGTAATCAGTGATGAACGGAACATCTGTATTAACGAAAGAAATCGTAAAAAAGATAGATAAAAATATTAAACTTCAAGAAAGTGATATTAAGGGTTTAATTGAATCTGCTAGTAGAGTAATTGCACCACTTTGGCCAATTTCTACATTTGCAGCTCGAAATCCATGGTTGGGACTTGAAAAGCAATCTTTTGAACAGGTTGCAGGTTGGTTAAAAAACACTCGTAATATTGATATCTACCCTAGTGCTTCTATGATTCTTTCGGCAAAGAGTAAAGGTGAGATTGATGAAGCTTTTGTGAAAATGGGTCTACAGCATTGGCTTGATTCACATTCTTATAATATCCCACGGGATGTGGCAGAGCGATTTTGTCATGCCGCACTAAAATTAGATCCATTACCTTCTAACCTTATATCATCACTTAAACTTGAGAAATTGGCAGATGAATTTAGTGGACTGAATACGGATAGTATCGCCAATTTTTTTATGCAACCAATAAGTTCGAATATAAAGAATCAAGACGGTGAAAGGTTAGTCAATATTCTCGATCATCATGTCATCAAGTGGTGTAAATTATTTCTTGATGACTCTCAGGCAGGTTGGCAGATGCCTAATCGTGAGAAAGGTTTCTATCGTGCTTGGCAGCGTCTCATTCAATATGATCCGGCACTTGGTAAAAAGCAGCGTGAAAGTTTAAAAGGTTGGCCACAAGAGGCACATTTGGCTTTAAAAGAAGCGTTAATCGCACTAGAAATCCCCGAATCAGAAATAAAGACTTATCTTGAAGGTCATTTACTTTCCTTACCTGGATGGGCAGGAATGATGCTTTGGCG
>DASQMK010000590.1:0-3295 GCA_035645575.1 Metabacillus sp. | reverse complement strand
GGCTATAGGCGTTAGTGCATCAGCATATGTTAAAGCAGATAATGCATCCTTTAAAGTTACAGAAAGAAATGCAACCTGAATATATTAAAAAAAGAGAGGGATCATTTCCCTCTCTTTTTTTATTTCATTATTCTCACTAATAATATACAATGATAATGAATGAGTATGTATGTTCTGGAGTTGATATAGATTGAATGTAAAAAGGATGCTTAATGAAGAGATTCGTGAGAAGAAGAGAATAGGAAAGAATATTTTTGCGCGCGCATCCACAAGAAGAGGTGGTATATCTCAAGCTTTAAGAACTCCTTATTTATTTATGAATAACTCAGAACGGAAGAAACTTAACGGCAAAGTCGAGGTGTTTAATATGAATGAAATAATCAACTATTATGATTTGAAGAATAAGTCAAAAGAAGAGCAGAAAATGTTAATGATGCATTGGAGAGAAAATTATCAAATCCATAATATAATAGAAGGTCTAGGAATTAGCCACAACACATATTATAAACTTTTAGATAAGCTAGATATTCCGAGAAATGGTCTAGGGAGAACAAGTAATATTGAAAAAACAAATTTATCCGAAGATGAATTAAACGAAGTTCTCTCTCAACCAAATAACTATATGGACTTTGATAAGTTTAAAACTTTATATAGAGATCAGCAAATGATCATATTTAATAAATATATGGAAAATCAACATAGCATTGCTTCTTTAGTAGATAGTTGGGAAGGCTCAAATGTTGATTATTTTTATAATCTGAAATATCAATATAAAAAGAGTAGTAAGAAACGTGCTAATAAGCTGTCTTTATCTCAGAAACCTTCAACTGAAAACAGTCTAGTTGAAACTGTTAATAAAGATGTTATTTCTGTGACTAATGAGGAATCAAATGAAAAAGTTAATCACTCTTCTAGTATATCTGCCAACGGAAAAACATTTAACTTTGAACTTAATGGGGAATACTCTGCGGATGCAATTATAAGAAGGTTAAATATTTTGATTGAGGAAATAAAAGATTCTGAGGAAAAGTTGCAGATTGATATTAAAATATCTAATTAAATATTGACATGTTATATAATTTGTGTAATGATTAAATCAAAGTTAAAGTAATCATTAGAGCTTCAAAACAAAAAATCCCGACTGCGCCAACAGTCGGGGCATACACAAAGCAGACCCATCAAAAGGGGCTGGCTCGAAGGTGAATGCGGTAAACCTCCCTATAAGTTTCGCACGCTCAAGGGAGGTCTACTTCTTACAATTCTTCTTTAATTGCCTTATTCATTTCTTTTACAGTGGACTCGATCAGCAATTCAATTTCTTTTTGTGTAATTGCTAATCCCTTGCTATTTGCTACTTTCTCTAATTCTGACTTCGCAAGTTCGAGTTTTTTATCTCCGTCTAAATGATTATATGCTTGTTCAACAGCATTTTCTACAATTTTTGTCAACTCTTTATGAGTTTCCAATTTTGCAATAACGCCTTTCTTTTTAAGAAATTTAACAACATACCGAGTAACTACTCCAACACATCCAGCAATAATAAGTGCTATTAAGTTTAAAATTTGGTCATATAACATTTCCATCTTTATCTTCTCCTCTTAACTACCAAATGATGATAGTCTATTATTTAATGCATTAATCTTAACTTGTAATTCCTTGTTTTCAATCATCAAGCTAACATTTACCTCTTGTAACTGCTTAATCTCTTCTCTTAAATGATCAATTTCGTCTCGTTGTTCTTGCATCATTGCACGTAATTCAGCTATAAGTTGATATTGGTCTTTAGAGAGTTGCATTCTGTCGTTGATTGACATTTCCTTTTTGTTATTCGTCTTTGTTGCAAAGTATGTCAAAACAGAACCTAGAATAGCCGAGATAGCTGTTAACCAAGCTGTATCTGATAGCAATTCTAAGAAATTCATTTCTGGCTTCCTCCTCTATTCTTTTTGCAACCCCTTTTTTCAAGCCCTTTTGTTCAAGTTTAATTATTTAACTCTTAGTTTCTGACCGACATAAATCGTATAGTTTTTGTCAAGTTTATTCCATGCTTTAATTTGATCAATTGTACTTCCATACTTAACGGCCAATTTAGAAACTACATCTCCTTTTACAACGGTATGATACTTTGCTTGAGAGTTAGAAGTTTTAGAAGTCCCAGGAATTTTTAAAGTTTGTCCAACTAAAATAGTGTCTGACTTCAACCCATTCAAACTCTTGATAGCGCCTACGGTCGTTTTGAATTTTTTAGATAAATCCCATAGTGTATCTCCTTTTACAACTTTATATGTAGTAGACGAAGATGGTTTAGAAGACGATCCAGAACTTGAATTTGACTTATAAGTTGCGTATTTACCATCTTTATTTGAAATCCATTTCCCTTTGTCAATTCTCAAGAAGTAATCTTTTTTCTCATATACAGGAAACTTCTGATTCTTCAATGCAGTACCAACAACTTTTGAATCTAAACTGGCACTGCTTCGAATATTTAATGAATCCACTTTTATAACAGCTTCCCCGATTGCTTTTTCTTTAGAGCTACTTGCAGGGGAGGCCACTACAGAAGATTCTTTCTTCGGTACTAATCCACCAACAAACCAAGAAAGAGGTTTAGAACCGTTAACATCGTTTAAATCAACGTATCCTGATACACCAGCAACTTTCCCTTTTTGTGTGTATTGCCAAAGATCGCATGGATAGTCAGGTTTCTTACTCTTCGTACCGTTGTCTGCACCGTAGCGAGGCAACCATAAGAAATCTGCCTTTACTTTGTCTAGATTGTATTTTTTGTAGATTTCGTGAGAAACATAGAAACCAGTTTTAAATCCTGCTTTGCTTAATGTGTCAATGAAAGCTTGAGATGCTTCTGCCAAATTCTTTGTTCCGCAAGAATCAATAGTGTCTTTCTCAACATCTAAGACGATAAATTTGGCACTCTTATCTGTGCGCGCAATAGCGTCCTTCGCTTCAACAACAGCATCTTTAACAGATACAAAGCGTCCATAAGCATATGTCCCAAATGGAACACCGTACTTTTTCAATTCTGATTGATTCCTCTTGTGGGTTCTATCTTCAACAGTTGAGCCATATTGGACACGTACAATTGCAAGGTCTACCTCCTTTGAAAATTTTGAAAAATCAATAGTTCCTTGGTGATGTGAAATATCTACGATTTTTCCCATTTAAAATTCCTCCTGTATAAAATAAGATTTTTATCCTGCCAGATGACTCTCACACCCAGCAGGATAAATATAAAATGATTATATTATCATTATTAATTAGTTTTGATGGTGTTAGC
>DASQMK010000589.1:0-2127 GCA_035645575.1 Metabacillus sp. | reverse complement strand
GAGGTTTCTTTACGTGATGCAGAGCTTATGGCGATTGAGGAAATTAATGCTGCTGGTGGAGTATTAGGAAAGCAAATTGAACCGATTGTTGAAGATGGCGCTTCTGATTGGCCAACTTTTGCAGAGAAGGCTAGAAAGCTTCTGCAGCAAGATAAAGTAGCTACCATTTTTGGCGGGTGGACATCCGCAAGCCGTAAAGCAATGCTGCCAGTTGTTGAACAAAATAACGGATTATTATGGTATCCAGTTCAGTATGAGGGGATGGAAGAATCTCCAAATATTTTTTACACAGGAGCAACGACTAACCAACAAATTGTTCCTGCTATTGATTGGATGCTGGAAAATCAAGGGGAAAACATCTTTTTAGTAGGATCTGATTACGTATTTCCTCGTACAGCAAATAAAATTGTGAATGCACAACTAAAAGCAAAAGGCGGAACAGTTGTTGCTGAAGAATACACACCTCTTGGCCACACAGACTACAACACAATTATTAGTAAGATTAAAGCAGAAAAACCAGATGCTATTTTCAACACATTAAACGGAGACAGTAACGTTGCTTTCTTTAAGCAACTTAAGGATGCAGGGATAACTCCAGAAGATATACCGGTTATGTCAGTAAGTGTAGCAGAAGAAGAAATTCGCGGGATTGGTACAGATGTATTGGAAGGACATTTTGCAGCTTGGAACTACTACCAAACAACTGATACTCCAGAAAACAAAACATTTGTTGAAAATTATAAAGCAAAATATGGCAAAGATCGAGTAACTGGCGACCCGATTGAAGCTGCTTATATTGCCGTTTATTTATGGAAAGAAGCTGTTGAGAAAGCTGGTTCCTTTGAAGTTGATAAAGTAAAGGAAGCTTCTGATGGTATTGAATTTAAGGCACCAGGCGGTGTTGTGAAAATCGACGGTGAAACACAGCATATTTATAAGACTGTCCGTATCGGGGAAGTTCAAGCCGATGGTCAATTCAAAGAGGTTTGGAATTCTGATGAACAAGTAAAGCCTGATCCGTATTTAAAGTCGTATGACTGGGCTAAAGGTTTAAGTCCAGAATAACCAATTATTATGATACCTAGCCTAAGCTGTTTTGGCTAGGTATTTAAGAGACGATTAGGTAACCTTTATCTCCATAGAAAAGGAGGAGAAATCCTTGTCGATTATTATTTCGCAATTATTTAATGGACTAAGTCTAGGATCGATTCTATTATTAATTGCACTTGGTTTAGCTATCACATTTGGTCTTATGAACATTATAAACATGGCTCATGGAGAGTTTATCATGATTGGAGCATACACAACATATGTCCTCCAAGAAGTGTTTATTCAGTATTTTCCCCAATCTGCATTTGACTATTATTTTATTCTTGCAATACCGTTGTCCTTTATGGTTGCAGCACTTATTGGCCTTGTTATGGAAAAAACGATTGTAAGATTTCTGTATGAAAGACCTCTTGATAGCTTATTAGCTACTTGGGGCGTTAGCCTTATTTTACAGCAAACAGCTCGGTCTATTTTTGGTGCACCAAATGTTGCTGTAATAGCACCTGAATGGCTAAATGGGGGGCTTACAATTGCGGGTCTTACTTTTCCATACAAACGATTATTTATTATTATCCTTGTACTCGTTAGTATTTTTTTATTGTTTATCTATCTTTATAAAACTTCATCGGGAAGAAGAATGAAAGCTGTTACGTTAAATCGGGATATGGCATCTTGTCTTGGCGTATCAACTAGAAGAGTAGATAGTACAGCATTTGCACTTGGCAGTGGATTTGCCGGGATTGCTGGCTGTTCCTTAACATTAATTGGTTCAATTGGTCCGACGCTAGGGACGACTTATATAGTAGATGCTTTTATGATTGTTATTCTAGGTGGGGTTGGAAAATTAAAAGGAACGATATTAGCTGCGCTGATGTTAGGAGTTTTAAGTACGTTTGTTGAGTTATCAACAAGTGCTACGATTGCGAAAGTAATTATTTTTGCATTTATTATCATTTTCCTACAGTGGAAGCCTACTGGCCTCGTCAATGTAAAGGTTCGAGCATTAGACTAACGGAGGTGCAACTATGTTAAAAAAATATAGCCAATGGGCTTATTATGGATTCTTCTTCTTACTGT
>DASQMK010000588.1:0-1848 GCA_035645575.1 Metabacillus sp. | reverse complement strand
CTGTCTCTCGATGTCTCATCGGCTATGTCCGCGTCATCTTTTTTCGGTCGTCCTTCATCACCACTTTGGTTACTACTTACCGATGCAGGATCACTCATTGTATGAGAACTTTGAAGAGGAATCCATTCTTCATGCATCTTCAATAGATCATTTTCTAAGAAGCTCATATTCATAACTTCGATAGGGTCTAACCCAACAGTGGCACTCAGATGGTTTTTAACAGGAACGCCATATTGAGCATTTTCTAAGTACATCTTATACATTTCGCCTTGGTTAAACCTTGTTACAGGAAGAATGCTCACGTTGAACATTAAATCTTTAAATTGACTTTTTAGATATCGATTCAACCATCTTTCAATTTGAGTCAATAATTGAAAAACAATTTCCTCGTCTGACTTGATTGACATAGCCAATCCTGCGGACGAATTATTATCAGAAGAGAAGAGGAGCTGAGAAACACCCGTTCCTTCCCAAAAGTCTCTAGTTGCCTTTCCAACGCCATCATTATCTGCTTTATTTTCTTTAAATGTAATAGGATCAATTTCCATTGGGGAAGTGATAACTCCGACATTCTCAGGAACTACATCCGATGCTTGGTTATGGAAGAACATCATGAAATCTTTATCAATTAAGAAGTCATTATTATTATCTGAATCTGTACGCATAGGGAGTTTTTGTGCAAGAACCATGTAATTTCCCAATTTTTCTTTGTCTTTGCGTAGTTCTTTAAATCCTTCGATATCAAATACAGAATCAAAAACACCAGCAAAAGGAGGGAAGATTTCTAGCATATCTTCATTTACTTTTATACAAATGGTATTCTTCGCATCCAACTCTACCCATTTTGAAATTTTAGGATTCTTTTCTTTTAAGGCTTTCCATTCTCGATACTTGTATTGAATCTCATCTGCCCATTTATAGAGTTGGTCTTCATTTTTTTCAAAGCTAGACATGTCGATACTATAATTCAAAACCCCATCTTCAACAGATGACAACTTACAGATTTCAAAAGGCATTTGCTGTATGTGAAAAGACTTTGTACCTTCCTTATGTATGTATCCATAAAATATATCTTCACGAAAGGCCACGCTTAAAACTTTCGTCATCTCATGTCTGAGGTTCATAAGTTTTACAAGCTCGCCAATCTCTACATACTGTTTCATCACTTTGGTTTTATTCATTTTTCTTATTTCTTTGATCGGAGGCACAACATGGGCGAATGTTGCCATTCCAGCAAAATGCTTCAATAGACGTTGATATTGAGGTGATTTTGCCCAAATTAATAAAGATATTTCGCGAAGTTTTTCTTGATTCTTTTCATCTTTATAATTTTCAATTATTTCGCGAACTTCACTTTGCTTATACTTTTTGAGAAACTTTCTT
Organism: Metabacillus sp.; assembly: GCA_035645575.1. Taxonomy (GTDB): domain Bacteria; phylum Bacillota; class Bacilli; order Bacillales; family Bacillaceae; genus Metabacillus. The sequence goes on along the minus strand of DASQMK010000588.1, from coordinate 465 downwards.
CCAGACTTACTGCTGGACAGATCGTTAATAATTAATTTGGCAAATTCCTCTTTCTTAAAAGGCACCACAGAAGGTCTAACTACTTCTTTAATTTCCTCGGTCAAATCTTTCACCTCCTAATCCCATCCTCTGATTTTCATTTTTGGTTTTCTAACTGCGAAGAACCCTTTTGCATCAACCGTTTCTCTTTTTCTTTGTTGATTTTTCTGTTCTTCAAGATAAATATAATAAAGTCCATAAGAAACAGCAGAGTATCTATCCTTTTCCATACTTTTAGAAACTCTCTTTACAACTGTCTTATTTCCTCTAGCTTCATATATTAAATTCATAACTTCATCCACAAATAAACCAGTTTCAACGTGAGGGACAAGTTGATCTGCCAGTTTTTCAAAATCTTTTTCTTTGGATTTTTCTTTAATTGTTGAATCAGAAACTAACAGTTTTAAATCATGATTAGATATTACC
>DASQMK010000587.1:0-2030 GCA_035645575.1 Metabacillus sp. | reverse complement strand
GAGTACGAGGCTTAGCCGCTTGTAGTACGATGGAACAAAACATGGCTTATCGAGCGTTATTGAAATCAGTATCATTTGATAAAGAACAGGGGCTGATCATATCAGCTCCTTTTTATTTAGGTTATTTTGTTGGATAGACTTGGATATTTATGAATAAACTGGTCGAGGATATATAATGATTGACTCGAAAAAAGCTACATAAGGGTAGGGTTGAAAATGAAAAATTTAACATTAATCGCAACCTCGGCAATGGGACTAGAAGCCATAGTTGGGAAAGAAGTAAAAGATTTAGGATATGAAGGCAAAGTTGAAAATGGAAAGGTTACTTTTGAAGGTGACGAATTAGCGATCTGTCGTTCTAATCTTTGGCTTCGCACTGCAGATCGTATTAAGATAAAAGTCGGTGAGTTTCAGGCAAAAACATTTGATGAGTTATTCGAAAAAACAAAAGCATTGAATTGGGGAGATTATCTTCCTGAAAATGCTGAATTTCCAGTTATCGGAAAATCGGTAAAATCGACATTAGCTAGTGTTCCTGATTGCCAAGGCATTGTCAAAAAAGCAGTTGTAGAAAAATTAAAATCACACTATAAAACAACAGGTTGGTTTAATGAGGATGGTCCATTGTATCGTATTGAAGTTGCATTATTAAAAGATGTTGCAACAATTACGATCGATGCAAGTGGTGCAGGTTTACATAAACGCGGATTTAGGATTGAGCAAGGTGGTGCTCCATTAAAGGAGACATTAGCGGCTGCGCTTGTCCTTCTTACAAGATGGACTCCTGATCGACCATTTGTAGATCCCTTTTGCGGTTCCGGCACGATTCCGATTGAAGCAGCACTTATTGGTCAAAATATTGCACCTGGCTTTAACCGAGAGTTTGCCTCTGAAGCGTGGGATTGGATTGGAAAAGAAAAATGGGGCTTGGCTCGACAAGAGGTTGAAGATAAAGCGAATTATGACCAACAACTAGATATTCTTGGCTCTGATATTGACCATCGAATGGTCAATATTGCGAAAGGGAATGCAGAAGAAGCAGGTTTTGGGGACATGATTTCATTTAAACAAATGCAGGTGAAAGATTTTACGACAACAAAAGAATTCGGTGTAATAGTCGGGAATCCTCCTTATGGGGAACGATTAGGTGAAAAAAGAGAAGTGGAGCAAATGTATAAGGAGATGGGACAGGCATTTTCTAAACTAGATACCTGGAGTATTTATATGCTGACTTCGCATGAAGGATTTGAACAGTTTTATGGAAAGCCTGCGACAAAGAAACGAAAACTTTTTAATGGATTTATTAAAACTGATTACTATCAATACTGGTCTACCATTCGACCACCAAGAAATAAATAGAATTTGTTTAACAATAAAGAATAGGATACAACATTTCAAACGTCCTTGTTATACTAGTTTAAAAGGAGGTGGCTTAGTTTGTCATCATTATCAGATATTTTAGGTCCTAAGTATTTTGCGCTTGAAGCAGCACGTGTGGACGCTAGCCCAACAGAAATTATTATTACGAATGATGGAGGAAATACATATTATATTGTAACTCCTGACAACTTAACTGATGAGTTAATGGATCAGGGGTTTAAAAAAGTAGAAGAATAAGTAACTGCTGATGATTATACCTGATGAACTTAATATTCAATGTGGTATAGAAACAGCACTTGAAAAGAGATTCAACATCATGTTTGAATCTCTTTTGCTTTTATGATCAAACCCTCCTAAAAATTTTTCTTTGGTGACTCTTGAGAATAAACAATCTCCAATTTGTAAATCATATAATATATAGAAATGGAATTTCTAAATAATGGAATAAATTAGTGTTTATGGATTATATATAATTATCTATGTTATTCAATACAGAGGAGAGGGAGAAGTTTGTACGAAAACCAAGAGTTTCACCTAATAAATAAGGCTCTACTTTCAACTAAAAAATCATTAGAGGATGTAACGGGGAGTGAATCAGAGGCTGTTCTTCAAATTGGTCAAGCTAAGGAAGATATGATTCGGGCATTATC
>DASQMK010000586.1:0-6737 GCA_035645575.1 Metabacillus sp. | reverse complement strand
AATATTCTTTAACAGGTGATAATAATGATCAAAAGCAGGATAGGAAAACTTATGAAGGAATCTCCATATAAAAGGGAATATATTCAGAAGTATATGGGAGTTTCATCGAACACCCTAAGCAACTGGGCAACAACTAAAACTCAACCTAAAGTTGAGGATCTATATAAGTTAGCGAGGCTTTTCGGATGTAAAGTCGATGATCTATACGAATACAAAGAAGAAAGGAATGATTAAATTGCTTTCATTCGAACACATAAAGGAAATTTTTAATTCATACCCCATAGAGGAACGCTCTTTTGAGGATGGTCGTCTTAGCTACTACTACAAAGGGAAACAAATTATTCGTGAATTTAGTCATACTGGTAATGGTTATATATGGGGAAAAGATATAAAGGAATACACAAACAAATACGATATTGATCCTAGAGGTTGGATTAATTTTAAAAAATCTCAGAAGAAAAGATTCGAACACTTTTAAATGAAGTATTAAGTTATCGGGATAAGTTATCAAGTTAATGAACTTTCACCATGTACTAATCGTATAATCATTAAGATCACATTGAGGAGGAACTAAAATGAAGAAATTTGAATATAAAACATTTTCAGTTGAAAAAAAGGGATTACTAAAACAAAAGAAAAGTCCTGACGAGGAATTAAATAAACTAGGCCAAGAAGGATGGGAATGTGTAAGTGTATATGCTCCTGTATCAGCAGGAACTTCTACAGAGATAAGCTATTTGTTTAAAAGGGAAATTGAATAGAAGAGGTTTATAGATGAAAGTAACAATAATTGAGGGAAAGCATAAGGACGAAAATATTCAAAAAGCGTATCAATATCTCGTTGAATTGTATAAGAAAGAAGTGTTAAGGGACGAATTCAAATCTAAGGATAATAATTATGAATGAAATTACTGGAAAGATACTTCAGAAACAACAAAAAGAGTATCAAAAATTATATACCCTACTCTTAGAATTAATCGGTTATGATAATGAATGGTTAACTACTGAAGCTGGTTTAAATAAGTATAATAAAAAAGAACTAGTGGAAATTATTTTACACCAAAGATCATTAATGAAGAAATTATTCGAAGAATTAGATGAAGAAAAACAGACTAAATTAAAAGTTAAAATTGAATCAGCTCTTTGGGAAGTATTGAATAAAAAATAACCCTCACTTTTCCAAGGTGAGGGCTTCTTGCTTTTTATATCAAATTACGAACATACGTTCAGTATACCATTAAAGAGAAATTACTTCAATACACCCTTATCCTCTAAATCCTTAACAATTAAATATGGGATAGAAAGCATTTGAGCGAATTCTTTACTTGGGATTTCAAATGATTTTGCCATATAACCATGCTTAGATAATAAATCAATCATAACTTTGTCATTATGAGAATGAACATATTTTTGATTTGACACGCTAGTCACTTCCTTTTTAGTTGGATTTAATTCTTCAGAAATATATTTTTTTAACTTACCAAGAGCAAAGTTTTTACCAGGACACAGGGTGCTATCAAACGCACTATGGCCATCTACATCATTAACACTCAACCCTTCCTGTTTCAACAACTGAGCAATTAATTTAGCACCAGCACGATATTGTTCCTCTGTTGGTACTTGTATCTCAAAGTTACCTTGGAAACTAACACCTAAAGACTTGCTATTGTACCCATTTTTACAATGAGCACCTTCAGCTCTACCTCTACCTTTTTGAACCTTACCATCTTTAGTTACAAAGTAGTTATACCCAATCCCATTCCATCCTTTAGCTTGATGTGATTTATGTATGTCATGGATATCCCATGTTGGATGTGCTGGATGATGAATTATAATCTTATCTATTCGTTTTAATGGTGTAAGAGCATATTTAAATTTTAGACCAACATCTTCAATTTTCATTACTTATCACCGTACCCTTTCCCATTTGAAGGATTATTGATTATACCTGCTGCAATCAATACAGCCAAAACAGCATTGACATATTGATCATACTGTTCAGGTGCTAATAATCCTAAGTCATTTACAAATAGGCCAACCAAAGCCGCAAATGCAACCCACAATCCATAATTTTTAAATCTCATTATGTATTCATCCCTTTCAAATTAGACTTAATAACCATTGAATTACTAGAACAATGGCACTTCCACCACCAAATAATCCAACTAATGTAGTCCATTTAATTTCACTCAGTCTAACCTTACTATTTCGAGCATCCTTCCTGTCATCAAAGAAATGGTCAATTAACTTATTAAGAAGGTCTTTTTGCTCTTTTCCTTGTTGGAGTACAGTATTTTCAAGTCGTAACATGCCATTTCTCATCTCATATTGATTTTTTTCGAGATCTGTTATTCGTCTTTCGTGTTCATCTAAACGGTCTACTACTTGTTCATTCATTTCTCAACCTCCTTCTACGCAAAATAAAAAGCCCCAAAGGGACTTATTGTACGTGATATCGTTTATGTGCTAATTTTTTTCGTTCCTCAGAAACATGACTGTAGATAAGTGTTGTTCCTGGATCTTCATGTCCCATTAAATGCTGTACATCTGAAAGTTCTGCACCGTTCTCCATTGCTAGTTGAGCAAATGTATGTCTAAATACGTGTGGGGTAAGCTTCTTACTTAATTTAGCTCTTCCTGCAATTACATCTATGATTCTTTCAATATTTCGATCAGACATTTTTCTAATCGGTCTACGCTCAGTAACAAAGAGGTATTCACATTCGTCTTTACGACTACTTAAATATTTCCTTAGTTGATGTAGACATTTTATTGAAAGATAACAGATTCTTTCCTTATCGCCTTTTCCAATTACTCTTACAGACATATCTTGTATGTTAATGTCAGATTTCTTCATGTTTTGGACTTCAGATAAACGGCAACCTGTAGCATACATTGTTTCAATTAACGCTCTTTCTCTTAATGTCTCACAAGAATCTCTAACAATTTCTAATTCTTCGATTGTCAAAGACTTTATAAGTCGTTTTGGTTTCTTAGGTGCTTTAATTTTTGCTGAAGGATCACGTAAAAGTAATTCCTCTCTAACAAGCCAACAAAAGAATGTCTTTAAAACCGACAATTTTCTATCCATTGTGCTGATCATCCAATGACTATTATGGGCAAGATATTTTCTTATGTCCGATGTAGTAATTTGTACTACTGGCTTATTTATGTACTTTGCAAATTGAATCAACTCGATTCTGTAACCGTCAAGTGTTTTATGTGATAATCCTTCAATTGTTCTCGATGATAGGTAAATATCGATCTTATCCATTAAATCATTTTCGATATCCTTCAGTGTTTTTCTGTGGATGTCATAATTGCTCAATACTTCTTCTAATCGAATAGAAAGCTTGTCTTGTACTGTATCAGGAGCAAGTGTACTAACCACAACTTCTAAATCATTCATGAGTCTAGCAGTATCGTTAATCATGTTACCCTCCTTATTACTCGTTTTTAGTGTAACTTCATGTTACCATTACACTTTTTTCGAGTAAATAGGACTAATTACACTAATTTCGTGTATAATCTTCTTAGGAGGGATAAAATGATTAAAGTGAAATCCAATTTACAAAGTATTCTCGATGAGAGAGGACTGTCAGTTTTAAAAGTTTCAAAGGATATCGGCTATAGGTATGAATCGGTAAGACAACTCTATAACGATGAAAGCAAGACATTCCCTAGAGAATTACTTAGCAAACTTTGTAGATACCTTAGTGTAACGCCTGGAGAAATACTTGTAATAGAAAAAGAGCAAACAGATTAATTCTGAATGCTCTTTTTTGTGTGTTTTTAATTCGCAATTTGCTCCTATAGTTCTTTAAGATACTCTATAAGTAACCGATAAATGATATTCAAAAGCTGTTCCTCTAAGTGTGGTTGTATCTATCGCTACTGAATTGCCGTTCGTATCTATTGTTCTTAATGTTAAATCATATTGCCCTGTATTAACATATCCATTTGGAGACTTCAACCCTTGAATATATCCAAATGATACAGCACCAACATGCCCACTAGCCATAGTAAATGGAAGTCCTTTTACTAACAATCCTCCTGCAATGGTATTATCATATGTGCCTTTAATAGTTAAAGTACAAGTAACAAGTTTACCTTGCCTTATATACTTACCATTTTGACTTGTATAAGTTGGTGCTCCAGCAGTTGTTGTTCCTGCAACGGTAGGAGTGAATGTTCCTTCCTCTTCTTTTGGAACGGAAAACGGAAATAAGTTTGTTGCGTTTACTCCTCTACTAACATGAATTAAAAAATCCCCTGGTGATAGTGTACCTTCTACTTCATTATTTCCCCCATCTACATTAGCAACATTCTCAAGAAAACCCATTCTTAAAGCTCCGCCTTCTTTTTTGTAAACAACGGGCTTAAATTGAGAGGCATATTGAGATGTGTAAACACCTTTATTATAGTAAACTTTTAAGTCGTTTATTTTAGGATAGCCATTTTTTACAACTACTGCATATCTAGCAGTATCAGCATATAAATTCCCAAAAAATGAACTGCTTTCAAACGTAAAAGCCTTTGAGTGTTCAATTCTTTCTTTGTGGCTTATCCAATAATGCAACCTGTCTCCAACTGCACCGCCTTTGTCTAGCAATCCTTCTGTCCAATCAACCATAAAAATATCTGCAAAATGATTGTCATTCCCTATATTTTCAATAGCTATATTATCAAGAATATTGGTATTTGTTTCGTTGATAAAGTGAAGGTTTGTAGCAACCAATTCAGCACAAGAACCCCCAATATTATTAGTAACCAAGCCTCGATTAATGCCATTTTTAATTTCTACATTGTGTAGTGTAAAGTGGAAAAATTTATTTAAACGTAGTACATGTTTTGCCAATCCATTACCATCAAGTTTTCCACCAATGATAAATCTATCTTTAGACAGAGTGTAAATGGTTGTTATTGTTCTACTTGTTGCATAATTAAACAAGTAGTCCATTGGAGCATCAGCAAAAAACCTAGCATTAGGTGAAAGGTACAAACAAACATCAGAATCAATATCAATTGGGCTAGTAATACGGTAATCACCATCGGGTATCATAAGTCGTTTACCTTCATTATCAGCAAACATATCTCTTATCCCTTGTGTATCGTCATTTATCCCATCACCCTTAATTCCGTACTTTTTAGGGTTTACACCTATTAAATGCGTATTATCCGCCAATTGTTCATTAACATTTTTGTTTTCTGTATCTAATCTTTGCTTTAATGTATCATAGGCAGTTCCATCTTCTCCAAGTCTAGCTTGAGATGTTTCTGCGTTTGTAGCCCCTTTTGCAATTTCATCTATTTGCTTTTGGATAGACTGAACAGTAACAATTGCAACACTTCCACCTGTTAAATCATCTAGAGATGGTGTAATTCTTATTTCTTGCCAATTATCAGCTGGGAACTTTTCAACGCTACCATCTGATCTTGTTACTTGAAACTCCAATCTCATTTTTCCAGATCCGGTTACGTCTTCTTTTGACAAGGAAAAAGTTACAATATTATCTACATCAACTGTTGCTGTTTTTTCTAAGATTAAGGCTTTTTCGTTAGCGATCTTAACAATAACTGTAGCATTTTGAAGATCAACTGCATTTCCATCTTCACCACGAAATAAGAATCCAAATGGTGTTTCAGATCCTTGTTTTACAACATTGCCTCCAAATTTCAACTCTACTGAGTTAGAAAGTAATTGCATACTCTTCCTCCTTTCACCAATATAAAAAGCCCATAATGGGCTGTTATTTTTTCTTATTAATTTCTTCAATCGCTTTCTTTAACTCAACTATTTCTTCATTTTGTTCCTGTATAATGACATTTTGAAATGCATTAATCTTAGTTATTTCTGCATTTTGCTTTGTTAAAAAATCAATTACTTTATTAGCATCTTTAACTGACACACCTTGTTCCATTTATACATAACCACCATTTCTTAATTTTCGTGGTAATACATCTCTTTCTAATGGCTCTAACTGATCATTTTCCAACATTCTTCTCGCCATTTGAACATCAACAAATTCATAGCCAACAATATCCTCTTTTCCATTTTGAATACCAATAACCATACATGATACAAAACCTTCTCCCTCAACAATAAAATAATCGTCTGTAAGTTCAACTACTTTTCCCGAAGTTAGAAAAACATTGTATATACTTACAAATTCTCTAAATTTATTATCAAGATAGACTGTCTTTCTTGTCTCGCCTTCTTCAAACTTAATATTAATAAAGTCTTGTAAGGTAGGTTGCATTGAACCTGGATTATTAACTTGAAACTCATTTCCGTCTAAAACACCATCACCACTTGGCTCAACCCTCACTCTTGGTAGAGAGGCCCAATGTACTTTATTCGTACCATTCACCCAAAAGCCAGCACCTGCATTTGATAATCTCATATAGTTGCTTGAGTTTGCTCTATGCCTGAAATAACCGTAAGTTCCATCTCCTGCATATACATCACCACTGGATAATATGTCACTAGTTGCACCAATAGATGAATAGACATTTAAAGATCCATATAAGTCTGTAGAACCTGAAACACTTAGTCCACCTGAACTTACACTTATTCCACCGTAAAATAGTGCATAGTTATTAAAATAAGATGTACCGTATACGTCCATCCCTGCATTGATATCCATTTGACTATCGAATCTTGCTGTATAGTCAACCGATAACGATGAAACAGCCATGTTTCCATTCACAATTACAGGACTCTCAAATCTCGCACT
>DASQMK010000585.1:0-10869 GCA_035645575.1 Metabacillus sp. | reverse complement strand
GTGAATGATTGATACTCTTGGATAGCCTGCTAAAACCGCATCATCCAAGTATTTTTCAACTCTTAGTAATGCATTTTCAAACCGTTCCCCACGTAAATCCAACTCTAATGAAACATGATAATCTTTCCCTTTAACAGCGGCTAGTGGCTTTTCTTGGACCTGTTGCTTCGGCCTTTTAATATATTCGAGATCCTTTTCTTTAACCTTCATCTTTAAAATCCCCATTTGAACCTGCCACTCCTGGTCATTTACTTTTTCAACCAAATGTCCCTTTTGATCAAAACTAATAACTTTTACTTCATCACCAGGTCGGAGTTCAAGTTTAGCCGGCTGCTTCTTTTCAACCTTTTTCGATTTTTCAAATACAGGCTGCGCCTCTTCAAGCCGTTTTTTTGCATCAATCAGTTCATGCTCTTTTACTTGAGCATGCTGTTCTTTTCGAAGTTTTCTTAAATCCCTTATAATGCTTTCGGCTTCACGATTTGCGTCTTCTAATTTTTCTGATGCCTTCCGCTCCGCTTGTTCAAAGAGAGCATCACGCTGTTCGTTAAATTCAATAATCTGTCTTTGAAGCTCCTTGTGAAGCTTTTCTGCTTCTTGCCGTGTTTTTTCTGCTTGAATTAACTCATTTTCAGCCGTTTTTTTACTTGTTTCTAATGATGCAATCATTGTGTCAACTTCATTGCTTTCATCACTCATTTGCGCTCTTGCCATCTGAATGACATTCTCTTGTAAGCCTAGACGTTTTGAGATTTCAAAAGCATTACTTCGTCCAGGGACACCTATTAAGAGCTTATATGTTGGACTTAGTGTAGTGATATCAAATTCGACACTTGCATTGATTACACCATCTCGGTTATATCCATAAGCTTTTAGCTCTGGATAATGGGTTGTTGCGACAACTCTTGCTCCTCGGTTATAAACTTCATCTAAAATCGAGATAGCAAGTGCAGCCCCTTCTTGAGGATCTGTCCCGGCTCCAAGCTCGTCAAATAGCACAAGACTTTGATCGTCCACTTTATGAAGGATATCCACAATATTTACCATATGAGATGAAAACGTACTTAAGCTTTGCTCAATTGATTGTTCGTCCCCGATATCGGCATATACTGCCTTAAATACTGCGACCTCTGAACCGTCTAGTGCTGGAATGTGCAAACCTGATTGAGCCATTAATGTACATAATCCAAGTGTTTTAAGTGCAACCGTTTTACCGCCGGTATTCGGACCTGTAATCACAATTGTTGTAAAGTCTGTTCCTAATTCTATATCATTAGGAACTACTTCATTTTCAGGTAATAGCGGGTGTCTCGCTTTTAACAACCGAACAACACCATCTTGGTTCACTTCAGGCTTAATTGCTTTTATTTGTTTCGCATACTTCGCTTTTGTGAACATAAAGTCCATATCTGCCAAGCACTCAACATTTTGTAAAATGTCCTCACTATATTCTGCTACTTCATTGGATAGCTTCGTCAATATTCGATCTATTTCTACCTTCTCTTTTACTTTCGCTTGTTGAAGAGTATTATTCAAATCAACAATGACTTGAGGTTCAATAAATAGTGTAGCACCAGAGCTGGATTGGTCATGAACAATCCCTCCGTACGATGCTCTGTACTCCTGTTTAACAGGTAACACGAAGCGATCGTTTCGAATCGTAATAATAGCGTCAGAAAGCATTTTTGAAGCAGATGAAGAACGAATCATTGATTCTAATTTTTCTCTTACTCTTGCCTCAGTGGTTCTAAGCTGTTGACGAATACCCTTTAACGTTTCACTTGCACTGTCCAATACATAGCCATTATCATCTATACATTGCGAGATACTTCTCTCCAAATCATGCAGCACAACAATTTGGTCTGCGAGTATAGGTAAATGGGATAATTCTATTTCTTCCTCAACCATTTTTTCAATAAAGCGTTTCATTTGTCTGCCAGCATATAATGTGCCTGCAACCTCAATAAGCTCAACGGAACTGAGCATTCCGCCGATTCTCGCTCGCTTAACCGCTGCTTTTATATCAAGAAGTCCTCCTAGTGGAATATTGCCTTTTAGTCGAAGTACTTTCGCAGCCTCATCTGTCTGCTCCTGTGAAACGACCACTTTTTGATATTCACTAGAAGGTACGAGCGCTTTTACTTTTTCTTTGCCAAGTGATGAAGAAGCATGTTTAATAAGCTGCTCTTTCACCTTTTCATATTCTAGTACGTGTAAAACTTTCTGCTGCAATTCGGTCTACCTCCTAATAAAATACACAGACCTTCCTATTCCTTATGATGCCTGTTTAAAAATGCTTTAAGTTGGTCAATATCCCATGTATTTATAACCGTATCACGTTCAATCCAACCCTTTTTGGCTGTAGAAATGCCAATGCCCATATCTTCTAACATATTTACATTATGTGCATCTGTATTAATAACGATTTTTACACCAGCATCTTGAGCTTTCCGAATATGATCTGCACTTAAATCTAATCGATGAGGATTTGCGTTTAACTCTAGAGCTGTATCTGTTTCTTTTGCAAGTTGAATCAGTAAATCTATGTCTACATCATATCCCTTTCGCTTGCCAATGATTCTGCCTGTGGGATGAGCAATGATGTCGACATGATGATTATTTAACGCAGTCCTTAGCCGTTCCATAATGACATCCTTTGATTGTGAAAAGCTTGAATGGATTGAAGCAATAACAATATCCATCTCAGCCAGCAATTCGTCATCATAATCTAATGTAGCATCTGGCAAAATATCCATTTCAACTCCAGCAAGAATTGTAATATCCTCAAACTCCTCATTTAAAGCATCTATTTCCTGTCTTTGAGCTCTTAATCTTTCAGGTGTTAATCCATTTGCTACCTTTAAATATTGGGAATGATCCGTAATGGCCATATAACGATAGCCTTTCTTACGGCATGCTTCAACCATTTCCCGAATTGTAAAAGCTCCATCACTCCAGGTAGAGTGCATATGAAGATCTCCTTTTATATCCTCTAAACGAATAAGTTGCATACCATGATGGAATGAATCAACCTCTGTTCCATCCTCCCGAATTTCTGGTGAAAAATGAGGAAGATTAAAATACTGATAAAATTCCTCTTCTGTATCAAACGTTCTGATCTCATTTGTCTCAACGTTTTCTACACCATATTCACTGATCTTCTCTCCTCGGTCCTTTGCCAGCTGTCTCATTCTTACATTATGGTCTTTAGACCCCGTAAAATGATGAAGAGTTGTTGCAAATTCTTCTGGTTTCACAAGTCTGAAATCAACACTCACTTCGTAATCAAACGTAAGCTGCACTGACACCTTTGTATCACCACTTGCAATAATATTAGATACATTCGGTATTTTCAGGAGCTGGTCCCTTACTTTCTCAGGTTGATTAGTTGAAATAATAAAATCAAGATCTTTAATTGTTTCGCGCATACGCCTCAGGCTACCAGCTCGGGAATAGCTTTCGATGTTTGTACATTGCTCCATATACGCTTCAATTTCCTGAGCAATTGGGAGCATAAAGGAAATAGGTAAGCGTTCAGGCCGACTACCCATTTCTTCAATCGCAGCTAAAATCTTTTCTTCAGACTTTTTCCCAAACCCTGCTAAATTTTGAATTTTATTTTCCTCACAAGCCAATTTAAGCGCTTCAACGCTATCAATTTCTAATTCCTTATATAGCTTAGCAATCTTCTTACCACCTAATCCCGGTAGTTTTAATAAAGGGAGTAAACCAGCTGGCACTTCCTCCTGTAATTGTTCAAGAACTTCTGATTTTTTTGTCTCAAGAAATTCTTTTATTACAGCTGAGGTCCCTTTCCCGATGCCCGGAATCTTCGTGAAATCATCAATTAGAGCTAAGCTTCTATCATCAACTTCTAATGCATTAGCAGCTTTTCGAAACGCTGATATTTTAAAAGGGTTTTCCCCTTTTAATTCCATTAAAATAGCTATCTTTTCTAATAAACGGATGACATCTTTTTTATGAATGTCCATTTGTTTCACCTCTTTATCTAACACTTTCTATAAAAATGATACAAATAATCATGAAAAAAGTACAATATTACATCTAGCCATATCAAAGCCTGAAAAAGAGACTGACTTAAACAAAGAGTATGATCCTTCGGTCTCATAATATCCTCTACAAACTTGGATGTAGTCACAATATATATGAGTGTTGAAGGGATTACCCTCTTAAAGTCAGCCTCTTTTAAGACATGTATTGAATCCAAAGTTCATTTACTTTATCAGAAAAATAAGGAGTATGGTTCACAATAAGGTTTGCTAACACAGATTGATCTAAAGCACTTTGAATTTGTTCCATTGGAATAAGTGCTGCAATAAAAAGGATAATGAATAAGACAAGATATGATTCTAAAAAGCCAAGTATAGAACCAGCACCTCTATTTAATTGCTTTAGAATTGGAAGAAGTGCAACAAAATCTAGCATAGAACCAATGATTTGCATAACAATTTTTGTACCAATAAATAATAAAACAAATGCAACCGCTCGATAATAAGCACCCTCAAGGTCATTACCACTAAGTAATGTTAGAAGTGGAGGTCCTTCACCCGTTACCGGATATGGAACCCATAGCTTTAATCTTGGTGCAAGATCATCAAAATATTGGTATGCTACTATATATGAAATGATAAATCCGGTTAAGTGGATAAATTGAAGAATAAATCCACGTTTTAAACCAACCAATATTCCGAATAATAGAATAATAAATAAAACAAAATCTAGCATATTTTTCGCTTCAATCCTTTTCAAGTAATTGTATCTCTAGTTTTTCATACTCTTCTTTTAGTTTTAAATAATCATGTACAACATTGACAGCTGTTAAAACTGCTAATTTATTTATATCGAGAGACGGGTTTTTACTATTAATCTCTCTCATTTTATCATCAACCATTGCAGCAACAGCTCGAATATGGCTTGTGCTCTCAGTACCAATAATTGAAAATTGTTGACCATATATATCTACTGTTGTTTTAGACTTAGGACGTTTTGACAACGATAAATCCTCCATTTCCTGCAAATCCTAATTTCTATCATAACATGAAGCTTTATCATATGGGAAGAAGTTCAATCTTTTGGTCAAAAGCTCACACATTTAATCTAATTCTTACTAATCAATTTTAGGTCATTTATCTTTCGAAAGGGTGTAAATATTGGCAAATTCCGTTATTAAAGTAGGACCTGTACAAATCAGCAAAATGGCAAGTTATTATCAGCATAATAAAACAGAAAAAACTCCTCCAGGTGCGGTATTTTCTGCAAAAGTAAATGGATGTACGATTACAGCTTATCACTCAGGTAAGGTACTTTTTCAGGGAAGTTCTGCTGAAGCTGAAGCTGCACAATGGGGCAAAGCTGCACCGCCAATTAAGAAACAGCCTTCGTTAGCGAAAGCTCCTAGTGGATATCAACCACCTGCCAATATATCAAGCATGTCTATTATTGGGTCTGATGAGGTTGGAACTGGAGATTTCTTTGGCCCCATAACAGTTGTTGCGGCATATGTTAAAAAAGATCAAATACAACTCTTGAAAGAATTAGGTGTCAAAGACTCAAAAAACCTAAAGGATCCACATATTTGTGAGATCGCGAAAGATCTAATTCAAACAATCCCTTATAGTCTGCTTGTCTTACATAATGAAAAATATAATGAGCTTCAACAAAAAGGAATGTCTCAAGGGAAAATGAAAGCTCTATTACATAACCAGGCTATTAACCACCTGCTTAAAAAAATTGAACCAGAAAAGCCTGATGGATTATTAATCGATCAGTTTGCAGAACCTGGTGTTTATTTCAGGCACCTTCAAGGAAAAAAAGTATATAAAGACAATATCTATTTTTCTACAAAAGCTGAGGGTGTTCACCTTGCCGTAGCAGCAGCCTCAATTATTGCACGTTATTCGTTTATACAGGAAATTGAAAAATTGTCCCAAAAAACAGGAGTTAACATACCGAAAGGAGCTGGTGCACAAGTAGATGTTGCAGCAGCAAAAATCATTCAGAAAAAAGGTAACGAGTTTTTAGCATCTGTCACGAAAAAGCATTTTGCTAATACGGAAAAAGCACTAAAAATTGCTCGAAAGTAGTTAAAGTTGGTTTTTCTTCGATTTTGAGTTTTTTTCAACGATTCTTAGAATTCTTCGATTTTCAAGATTTCTTCAATCAGACAAATCTCGACACTATCAGCAAGTTAGTATCATCAAAAAAACGAATCACCAATAAGGTGATTCGTTTTTTAATCATGATTATCCTCTTAATGTTGCACCAAGCTTTTCTTCTACTGCATCCAGGACTTTTTGATGTGTTTTTGAAACATCCTCATCTGTTAAAGTACGCTCTGGATCAAAGTAACGTAATGAGAAAGCAACTGATTTTTTCCCTTCTTCTAAACGATCACCTTCATATAGGTCAAATACAGCTACTTCTTTAAGCATGTTGCCACCTGCTTTAGTGATAATCTTTTCGATTTCACCAGCTACTACATCCTTATTCACAACTAATGCGATATCTCTTGTGATCGAAGGATAACGCGGAATGCTTTCATAACGTGTTTCTTCTACATTCGTAGTTAATAGGTCAACTAATGATAGCTCAAATACATACGTCTCTGTTAAATCTAATTCTTTTTGCACGGTTGGATGAACTTGCCCTACAAAACCAACAAGCTTTTCACCTAAATAAATGTCAGCTGTACGACCTGGATGCATCCCTTCACGCTTTGATTGCTTGTATTGAATTTGATCTGTTAAGCCTAATAAATCTACAAGCCCATCAATGATTCCTTTTGCAACATAGAAATCAACAGGTTTTTTCTCACCTTGCCATGAGTGTGAATGCCATAAACCAGTTATCGCTCCTGAAACGCGTTCTTTTTCAACCGGTTGAACGTCCTTTCCTTCTGAGAGGAATACTGAGCCTATTTCATATAATGACACTTGATCAATTTGACGTGCTAAATTATAGCGTAACGCATCTAATAAGTGTGGAAGTAAGCTTAAACGTAATACACTGCGTTCCTCACTCATTGGAAGAGCAAGTTTTGTTAGCTCTGAAACTTCCAATGCGTATTTTGCTGCTTTTTCTTCACTTGTAAGAGAATACGTAATGGCCTGATATAATCCTGTTCCTTCTAAAAATCTGCGAACTTTACGACGTTTTTCCTGATACTCTGTTAGCTTCCCAGGGATTGCTTGACCTACAGGCAATGTTGTCGGAATATTATCGTATCCATAAAGTCTTGCAATCTCTTCAACAAGATCCTCTTCAATCGTAATATCACCGCGGCGAGTTGGAACGGTTACTGATAATGTTGAGTTATCAAGGTCTACTTCAAATTGAAGACGCTCAAGAATTGATTTCATCTCCATTGCTGAAATACTCATCCCAAGGACTTTATTAACTTTTTCAACTGTTGTTCTTACTATTTTTGGTTCAAAGGAAGCAGAACGAACCTCTACACTGCCTTCTAGAACTTCTCCTCCTGCATACAATGCAATAAGTTGTGCTGCACGCTCTGCAGCAGCAGGAACACGATTAGGATCCACACCCTTTTCATAACGTGCACTTGCTTCACTTCTTAACCCATGATCTTTTGAAGCTGTACGAATGCGTTGGCCATTAAACAGTGCAGATTCCAATAAAATCGTTTTAGTGTCTGATTGAACTTCTGAGTTTGCCCCGCCCATAACACCTGCTAATGCGACAGGTTCTGTTCCATTTGTAATCACTAAATGTTCTGAAGTAAGTGTTCGTTCTTGATCATCAAGTGTAACAATTTTCTCTCCGTCTTGTGCGCGTCGAACAAGGATTTCCTTAGAACCTAAACGATCATAGTCAAATGCATGAAGAGGTTGACCAT
This sequence comes from Metabacillus sp., assembly GCA_035645575.1. Taxonomy (GTDB): domain Bacteria; phylum Bacillota; class Bacilli; order Bacillales; family Bacillaceae; genus Metabacillus. Next base: position 2,993 of record DASQMK010000585.1, on the reverse strand, counting down.
ATTCTAATAGGACAAAATTCGTAATATCGACTACATTATTATGTGGACGAATTCCAGCTGCCATTAGACGTGTTTGCATCCATAATGGCGATGGAGCGATTGTCACGTTTTTAATAACCTTCGCAATATATAATGGATTATCTTCTAGTGCATCCACTTTCACATCAATTAGATCTGATGCTTTTTCTGAAGAGCTTTCATATGAGATTTCTGGATACATCACTTCACGGTCTAAAATAGCAGCTACTTCATGAGCAACCCCTAACATGCTTAATGCATCTGCACGGTTTGGAGTTAGCCCAAGCTCAAGCACAGCATCATCAAGGTTTAACTGTTCAAGTGCGTCTTCACCTACCTGTACATCATTAGGGAATACGAAAATACCTTCTGAATATTCTTTAGCCACTAACTTCGATTCAATTCCAAGCTCCTGAAGAGAACAAATCATGCCGTTTGAAGCTTCGCCACGAAGCTTTGCTTTTTTGATTTTAAAGTTACCAGGTAAAACAGCACCAACAGTTGCAACTGCAACCTTCTGCCCTTTATCAACATTTTTTGCACCGCAAATGATTTGAGTAAGTTCACCGTTTCCGAGGTCAACTTGACATTTATTTAATTTGTCTGCATCTGGATGCGGCTCTTTTTCGACAACATGACCGATAACAACGCCCTTAATACCTTCGTTTAATACGTCAACACCTTCTACTTCAATTCCGCTACGTGTAATTTTCTCTGCTAACTCATCAGGAGTAATTCCTGACAGGTCAACATATTCTGCTAACCATTTATATGAAACAAACATGTTGTTATCCTCCCTTTTACGCTCGTTTGAATTGTTTTAAGAATCGTACATCATCTGTATAGAAATGACGGATATCATCAATTCCGTACTTTAACATCGCAATACGTTCTGGTCCCATACCAAAAGCAAATCCGCTGTATTTTTTTGAATCAAATCCAGCCATTTCAAGTACATTTGGATGTACCATTCCAGCTCCAAGAATTTCAATCCACCCTGTGCCTTTACACACATTACATCCTTTTCCACCACAAGAGAAACAAGATACATCAACCTCTACGGAAGGCTCTGTAAATGGGAAGAAGCTTGGACGTAGACGAATTTCACGCTCTTCACCAAACATTTTTTTGCAAACACTTCAAGTGTGCCTTTTAAATCACTCATGCTAATATTCTCATCTACCACAAGTCCTTCAATTTGAGTGAACTGATGAGAGTGCGTCGCATCATCATTATCACGGCGATATACCTTACCGGGACAGATAATCTTAACTGGTCCTTTTCCCTCATGCTTTTCCATTGTTCTTGCCTGAACTGGAGAAGTGTGTGTACGTAATAGCAGCTCTTCTGTAATGTAGAAGGAATCCTGCATATCACGTGCCGGATGTCCTTTCGGAAGATTTAATGCTTCAAAGTTATAATAATCTGTTTCAACTTCAGGACCTTCCGCGATTTGATAGCCCATTCCAAGAAATAAGTCTTCAATTTCTTCAATAACAGCTGTAATTGGATGATGGTTTCCAACTCTTACTGGACGTCCTGGTAATGTTACATCGATTGTTTCAGTTGCCAGCTTCTGCTCTACCGCAAGCTGTTCTAGATGCTCTTGCTTACTTGAAATAGATGTTGCAATGGCTTCTCTTACTTCATTCGCAAGTGCCCCCATAACAGGACGTTCTTCAGCTGAAAGCTTGCCCATTCCTCTTAATACTTCTGTAATTGGACCTTTTTTCCCTAAGTAAGCGACACGTATGTCATTTAATGCCTTTAAATCATGCGCTTGTTCTACTTTTTCAAGCGCTTCTTGTTGAAGCTGTTTTAATTGCTCCTGCATGTTTTTTCCTCCTTTAATTGAAAAGCGAAAGCGCCTTGACCAGCTTCGGGCAAATAAGACGATATAGAATAGAAGGCGTTCTTTGCCTTCAATTCTATATTAGCTAGACCCTAGAGGCAGTTACTTACGCGACGTCAATCGCTGTAACTGCACTTGCACATCCTGTGCTTCGGAGCTAGGCGCTGTAGCTAGACTTAAAAATAAGTTAGTAAGGGTTTTTTTGCAAAATAAAAAACCCGCCCCATAAAAGGGACGAGTTATATTCGCGTTACCACCCTTGTTAATTATACTTAGAATTATCCTAAGTATAACTCACTTCATTTCCATAACGGTAAATACCGGAACACCTTTACGTCTTTGACGGTCTAAGTGTCAACTCAAGAGGTGAATTCATTTACTTCAATCCAAAAAATGCTTTCAGTCTCGGCATTTTCTCCCTGAATGGACGAACTGCAAATTACTAGTCTCTGTCATCGTTTTGTTCATATATGTAATTCTATCTTATTATAATCAAAACAATTTGTTCCCGCAACCTGCCTATTTACGTAAATGATAAAGGAGGATGCCTGCAGCGATCGCAACATTTAGCGACTCTGCTCCACCATAAATAGGAATATACAGATTTTTCGTCGTCTGGTCTAAAAGATCACTGTTTACACCACTACCTTCGTTTCCAATAAGCAGACAAAATTGGTCAGTTGATTTCACTTCTTTGTAGCTAACCCCATTTTGCAAGGCTGTACCGTAGACAGGGATATTGTTATCCTTATATACAGCTAGCCACTCCTGCAAATTACTTTTTACAATCGGCAAATGAAATAGTGAGCCTTGGCTAGAGCGAATTACCTTTGAATTGTAGTGATCTACTGTACCTTCACCTAAAATGATTCCATCAATTCCTGCTGCGTCTGCTGTACGGATAATAGTTCCTAGGTTACCAGGGTCTTGAACACTATCTACTAATAATACTTTGATCCAACTTTCAGGTGTGTGTGATGGTTGGAATTCACAAATTGCTGCAACCCCTTGTGGAGTCTCTGTATCACTTATAGCTTTCATGACATCTTTTGTGACGAAAGTCATTCCTACATTGTCTACATCCCAAGTGCTTGGTAAAATCATATCTTCTGAAACAATAAGA
>DASQMK010000584.1:0-1793 GCA_035645575.1 Metabacillus sp. | reverse complement strand
TGATGTTCCTAATGTTGGATAATATGTAGCAGGTCCTGGCCATCCTTCAAGAGCAATATAAAGATTTTCTTTTTCCGCCACTTCTACAATAGCTGGAAAAGTTTCCTTCCATATTGAATACGCTCTCTCTCTTGAAATCGTAAAATCTTCTGGAACTAAACACATAAAGATTACACGCCCACCCAATTTGGAAATCTCACGAAATTGAGACGTTATTGACTCAACTGCTTGTAAACGTACCTTATCGTCTGAGCTTAAAAGTTTCGTCTGACCTACTGCCCCTACACCGTCTATCGAGCCTACGTCTAATCCCGATTTTTCTAAAGTTGTTTTCACCTCATCATTGTAATAGGGGACATCGATGACATCGATCCCTATACTAGACGCCCAATTTGCTAATGATTCAATCCCTTCTGCTCCAAGTTTAGGTGGAATTCTTATACCAATTTGTCTTTTCATCTTTTTCTCCTCCATCTTCTAATCTATTTAATACCACTAAATGTAATACCTTTAATAAAGGTCTTCTGTAAAAAGAAGAATAAGATAATGACAGGAACGGTCATCATTGTTGAAACCGCCATCATTAAACCCCATTCAGAACCTTTTTGACTTTGGAATTGTTGAAGTCCAAGAGATAGCGTATACTGAACAGAATCTGTTAAATATAGTAATGGACCAATGAAATCTGTCCAACTAGCCATAAACTGAAATAAGCCAACAGCTAAGACAGCAGGTTTTGCAAGCGGCAGCATGATCTGCCAATAGATTCTAAACTCGCCTGCACCATCAATTTTTGCTGCTTCTCTTAAACTATCAGGCAACCCCATAAAGAATTGTCTTAATAGAAAGATATAGAACGGGATCCCAAAAAATGCCGGGATAATTAAAGGATATGGTGTTCCGACTAACCCTAACTTCTCAAATAATAGAAAAAGCGGAATCATTGTGACTTGTCCTGGAATCATCATGACACCAATTGTAATGATAAAAAGAAGATTTCTGCCAGGCCACTTTAGCTTCGCAAAGCTATATGCAACAATTGGACAGGATAACACTGCACCAAGCGTACTAAATAATGTAATCAAAACTGTATTCTTTAAATAAGTAAAAAACGGAATATAGTTCATTGCATCAATATAATTACTCCATTGAACAGGCTTAGGAATCCACTCAGGCGGAAACGTAAAAACTTGGTCCAGTGGCTTTAGTGAGGTTGACACCATCCATATAAACGGAATTAAAAAAAAGAAAGATGCAACAATTAGTACAATATGTGCTAGACTTCGAGAAACGTGTTTCTTTGTTGTTCCATCCATATACTTCCCCTCCCTATTTTCCTTGATAATGAACCCATCGCTTAGAGGTAATAAACACAATAGCTGTTAAAGCCATAATGATGATAAATAAAATCCAGGCCATTGCTGAAGCGTATCCCATCTTAAAGAATTTAAATCCGTTGTCATATAAATACATCACATAGAAGGTTAACGAATTTGCAGGAGTCCCTTGACCTTGAGTTAGCGTGTACGGTAACGTAAATTGCTGAAATGCCCCAATAATCCCCATAACCAAGTTAAAAAAGATAACAGGTGTTAATAGAGGTAAAGTAATATGAATCGTTTTCTGAAACCAATTTGCTCCATCCACATCTGCTGCATCATAGTAATCCTCAGGTATATCACCTAACCCTGCAAGATAAATCACCACTGCTTGCCCAATTCCCCATAAAGACATAAGAATAAGAGATGGCTTTGACCATGTTTCACTACCTAGCCATGCTGGCCCTTCGATTC
>DASQMK010000583.1:0-3314 GCA_035645575.1 Metabacillus sp. | reverse complement strand
TGAAAATTTTTTTTATCGAAATAGCTATTTAACCTTGTTCTTTTTCATCATATGCAATTAGAACGATGTTCTCATTTGTTTCGCTTCGAAGCTCTTTTTCAAGTGATAAAACTTTTTGAAGCTGTTCAGAATCTAAATGTGCAACTGGAAATTTTTCATACATATCCATTTTGTTCTCTCCTTTTATTAAAAAGTCTAATATCATAGGTCGCAGTTATTTAGGAAATATTAAATCTGATTTCCATCCATGGTTAGGATTTTGTACAGTTGGGAGCTTACTTAGGTATGTTGTCTTTTTCATTAGCCTTTTGAAGAGTATATCGAAGTGGTTTGCAATAGCTGCAATTTAAGTTCCTATTCTGATGATGAAAGTTCTTTCAAGAAGTCAAATTACCACTAGATTTTCTGTGGGGCAAGTTTAGCTTTGCAGTTTCCACCTATAAAATAAGGTTCCCATTAATGATTAGAATATACATTGGTTCATCATAAAGAACAGATATAACTCTAATTTTTTCAGAAAAACTGGACAAAATAATGTTGAGCATCTGATATCAGTGCTTAAAGTTCCTAAACCATTCTAAAGGGGTGTTGTACAATGGCAAGAAATAAATTAGTTGTGCCAGGTGCAGAAAATGCTCTTAATTCCATGAAAGAGGAAATCGCGAATGAATTTGGGGTACAACTTGGAGCCGATACGACTGCTCGCGCAAACGGTTCAGTTGGTGGAGAAATGACAAAGCGATTAGTCGCAATGGCTGAAAACCAACTTCGAAACCAATAAAGGAAATAACTTTAAGGGACTTCTAATATAGGGGTCCCTTAGGGTTTTATCCATGAAATGATATAGCTTATGATCATCAACTCCGAAGAATAGTACGTTCTCGTTTCAACGCACGTCAGGTATTTAGATTGTCCTGAAATCAATTTAGAATTTAAATCGATGACTGATCTCTTTTAAATCTGCTTATTTACCTTAAATAAAAGCTTCGCGCTTTTGTTCGGAGCAATCAAAAAAAGCCTGATTTCCAGATCTTAATCTAAAAAATCAGACTTATAAAAGTAAACTTAGTTTGACATATTTACTGTGTTTTCCTTGCCACGTTTCCATAATATTTGTAAAGCGAATAACGCTGCAAAAGCAATGATACCAACGATATCAGATATACCCTCTGGATATATAAGCAGAAGGCCTGTAAAGATTGCGAAAATACGTTCTAACCAATGAAGTTTTCGCATCCAGAAACCGATTATTCCAGCACCAATTGCAAGCATTCCAGAAATAGCTGTTATTAAGACCCATACTAGCTCAAGCCATGTTGTATCAATCATGAGCAGTTGTGGTGATAGAACAAATATATATGGAATGATAAAGGCTGCGATTGCCAATTTGGCCGAGTTGACCCCTGTTTTAAGTGGCTCTCCTCCTGCCACACCTGCTGCAGCAAATGCAGCTAATGCAACCGGTGGTGTTATATCTGCAATAATACCAAAATAGAAAACAAACAGGTGAGCTGATAAATCTGGAACCCCTAATAAAATAATCGCAGGTGCTGCAATTGTTGAAGTAATTACATAGTTTGCAGTTGTAGGTGAACCCATACCAAGTACAATAGCTGCAAGCATTGTTAACATTAACGTTGGTATTAAGTACCCACCAGCAAGATCAATTAATCCATTTGCTAATTTTAATCCAAGACCTGTTTTAGTAACAATTCCAACAATAATCCCGGCAGCAGCGGTTGCAGCCGCCACACCCAATGCGGAACGGGCACCGTCAACTAGAGCAAGAACAAATTCCTTTGGTCCCATTCTAGTATCTTTATTAAACATTCCAACAATTATGGCGATTAAAATTGCATATAAAGCAGCATGTGTGACAATTACACCTGACATTAATAAGACAACAACCGCAATGATTGGAAGTAACAAATAGATTTTCTTTAGAACTTCCTTGCGTTCAGGCATTTCTTCTTTTGTTAACCCACGTAAGCCTATACGCTTAGCTTCAAAGTGAGTCATGATCCAAATCCCGGCAAAATAAAGGACCGCTGGAATAGCAGCTGCCTTTGCTATTTCCCAGTATGTAATTCCACCACCGATGAATTCAACCATTAAGAAAGCAGCGGCACCCATAATCGGAGGCATTAGCTGTCCACCAGTTGACGCAGCAGCTTCTACTGCTCCGGCAAACTCTCTTTTATATCCAAGCTTTTTCATCATTGGAATCGTAAAAGATCCTGATGTTACAACGTTAGCAACTGAGCTTCCGCTAATTGTTCCTTGTAGAGCACTTGAAAAGATAGCAACCTTAGCAGGTCCGCCTGTTCTTCGTCCAGCAATTGACACTGCTAGATCATTAAAGTATTGACCTACTCCTGTTCTTACTAAAAACGCTCCAAATAATAAGAATAAGAAAATAAACGTTGATGATACAGCAAGAGGTGTTCCTAAAATACCCTCTGTTGTAAAGAACATCGTTTGTACTAATCGTTCAAAGGATAATCCTCTATGTGCTAGGAATCCAGGCATAAATTGGCCATAAAGACCATATATCAAAAAGATGAGGGCAATTATGGTAATCGGTAGACCAACAGCTCTTCTTGTAGCCTCAAGAACGAGTACGATCGCAATAATCCCAACAACAAAGTCTAAAGTTGATAATCTCCCAACACTCATAACCAAATCATTAAAGAATAATGGCCAATAAGCTCCTACACCAATACTTAGTAAAGCTAAAATACCATCATACCATGCAATTTGTAGTTTTCCTTTTTGACGTTTCTTCCGATTAGCAGGGAATAGTAAAAAGATTAATGATAGGGCAAACCCTAAGTGAACCGTTCTTTGAATTTGCGCCGTAAACACACCAAAAATAGCTGTATACAATTGGAATAGTGAGAATGCTAATAATCCTAAAAATACTATCCAACCAATAATTCCAGTAAGCTTCCTCGTTCCAGCCTCAGGATCATACTTCTCTAAAAGTGCCTGTTGCTCTTCTTCAGTTAAAGTCTTTATTTCTTCTTTATTGCTCACTGATATTCACTCCTTTCAATTGCTCCCAATATGAAATTTTTTTTGGTGATATTCTTATCCAGGTTCCTGGTTTTATAAAATTAGATAATGTATATGTGTGGTCCTTATAAATAATTCGATGATCCGCTCTCACTTGTCCGAGTCTTAAATCTATAAATGGAAAATGACGATTCATATTTGTTATATAGTATGTACCATTTCTTACCTCAAATACCTCGTCACCTTCAGCATTAGAAGGCATTCCAACCGCAAAATCTTTGTAAGAAAGCTCTTTTAGC
>DASQMK010000582.1:0-2976 GCA_035645575.1 Metabacillus sp. | reverse complement strand
ACTTCAGGATAATATCCTCTATCAATCACTTCTAATCTTGCTAAGTGATGCAGAGCATGAACAATATGGTTGAATGTATCTAATAATTGATTTGATTCAAACAAAACCTTTCCTTCTAAATAACGACGAATGAGCTTTGCGAATTCAATCCCCATTTTTAACTTTCTCTCTGCAAATGGAAATGTTCTCAGGTGTTCAACTAACCCGGCTATGTATTCATTTCGATCGAAAAGGACCTTTCCATTCAATACCCAATCAACCATTCTTCTATTTGTTCCCAAAAGGATGGATTGATTTACATCATCTTTTGACATAACGGTTAATGAAGCTTTTTTTTCTTCATATTCATAATGCTTTACATATAAAGGTTGATCTAGTTCCTTCACAATCACTAATAAGGCTACATCAAAATTATCAGTTAAAGGTGAAGTTTGATTTCTTTTTTCAATCATGATGACTGCTAGTGTATTTGGGTGACTTGCACGTTCTTGATAAATTGGACGGAGAATATTTTCCATCAACATCGTCCTCCATTATATGGGCTTTAATATTGTTTCTACATGAGTGTTCAAAAACCCTCTCAAATTAATTTGAGTTTCCTTTACTCTTTAATAGAACAAATAAGTAATAATGTAACACAGTATATACATCTTAAAACTAGTACCAAAAAAATATCATTTCTGATAATATTAAAAAGCATAAGCCTAGAAAGCGCTAAACTCTCTTCACTTGTCATAAGGAGGTTAAAATATGGCTCGTAAATATACAAGTAAGATTAATAAAATAAGAACTTTTGCTTTAAGCTTAATCTTTGTAGGATTTATCATTATGTATTTCGGTGTTTTCTTCCGCACGAATATGTGGGTTATGACGATCTTTATGATGCTGGGTATGCTGTCAATCATTGCTAGTACGGTTGTTTATTTTTGGATTGGCATGCTGTCAACAAAAGCTGTTCAAGTCATATGTCCCTCTTGTGAAAAACCAACCAAGGTCTTAGGTCGTGTTGATATGTGTATGTATTGCAAGGAGCCTCTCACATTGGATAAAGAACTCGAGGGAAAAGAATTTGATGAAAGCTATAATAGAAAAAAGACGAAATAAAACACAGAGAAAAGAACGGCTATATTTTGCCGTTCTTTTTTATAATCATACAAAAAACAAGCTAAATCTAGCTTGTTTTAATGTGTTTCTTTCTTTTCACAGCTATTGCACAAACCATAGATTTCCATACGGTGGTGACTTACTTTAAATCCCGTAACATGTGCAGCTAAAGCCTCAACTTCATCAAGTCCTGGATAAGAGAAATCAACTATCTTTCCACAACTCTCACAAATGACGTGATAGTGATCAGACGTTACAAAATCAAAACGACTTGATGCATCGCCATACGTTAATTCCTTAACAAGTCCAACTTCACGAAATACCCTTAGGTTGTTATAAACAGTAGCAACACTCATATTAGGGAATTTTCCTTCTAACGCTTTATATATATCATCGGCTGTAGGGTGTGTCATGGAATCGACCAAGAATTCAAGTATAGCATGACGTTGAGGTGTAATGCGTACTCCAGTTTGTTTCAGGGTATCTAATGCATCCTTTAATTGATGTTCAGACATCCGCCATGCACCTCACTTCTATATAAATTCTTACATTATAATGTTTATAAATAGTGTACATTGTTACTAAGACTTTTGTCAAACGTTCTTTATACAATGTATTATTTACGGCAATTTTTCATTCATGCCTATGTTTGAAATTAATATCTTTTGCTAAGCAAAATTTTATTTTTCATCTCTGTATATTCTTCTAGTAAATAATAGTCTAGATTGGATTTAAAAATCTCCATTGCCCTAGGAACGTATCTTTTTGTAATTCCAGATAGATGAGGGGTAATCGTGACATTTTCCATATCCCATAGCTCATGTTCCGATGGCAATGGTTCTTTTTCAAATACATCTAATACCGCATGCATGGAGTTGTTTGTTTTCAGAACCTCTATGAGATCCTTTTCAACGACCACGTCACCTCTTCCAATATTGATAAACACTGACTTCTCTTTCATATTTGTGAAAAATTCCTTATTTAAAAGTCCTTTTGTGTGATCTGTACTAGGAAGAATGGAAATAACAAAATCAGCTTTTGACAATGGGTCTTTTACCTCACCCATTTTATACGTTTTATCAAAATGGTCGACTGCTCTTCCATCACTATTTACTCCCAGCACTTTCATTCCAAATGCTTGGGTTAATTTAGCAGTAGCCGTTCCAATTGCCCCCGTTCCGATAATGAGGACTGTTTTCTCAAACAGCTCTTCCATTCTGACACGACGATCCCATTTATGTAATCGTTGATTTTCACTTAATATCTCTGCTTGGCGTGAAACTTGAAGCATCATGGCGATACAATACTCTGCCATCGGAATCGCATGGACACCTTTTGCATTCGTCACTAAAATATCACGCTCTTCAAGCGCAGAAAAAGGAAGCCTATCTATACCAGCAGATGCGACCATCATATACTTCAATTTTTTTGCCAAATGAATATGTTCCTCTGTAAGGTCCTCTCCATATGTGAGGATAATATCTGCTTCTGGCAGCAAATCAACTGCATCATTTATTTTTTTATCATGATAAAAATTCACATTAGGAAATGACTGATCGAAATCCTCTTTCAAGTAATCTGGTAGTTTAACCGTTGATAAAACCTTCACAATTATGTTCCCCTTTTTGTATATTTAAAAATTTTAGAAAAAGTTTGTTGTTTGCAAAGCCTTCATTTTTTTAGTTCTTTGCACAAAACTTTTTTGGTTGATTGAAGCGGAAGGTGCGAGACTCCTGTTCAGAAATGCGGAAGCGCCTGTTTAGCCTAGGGCAAATAAGACGCTCTTGAATAGAAGACGTTCTTTGTCTTAATTCAAGAGTGGCTAGACCCTAGAGGGGCTAGGCGCTGGAGCAAGAAACGGGAGCAGCGTGA
>DASQMK010000581.1:0-5040 GCA_035645575.1 Metabacillus sp. | reverse complement strand
ATCAATGATAAGTGAGTTGACATTGGACAAAATTTTGCCCGAAGTAACCAAATAGTGCGATGTCACACCATTTCCAATATCTGTCGTGAGCAAAAATATGGAAAGTGGAATTTTCCGTGAAATAATAAAGAAAAAATACCGGTACATGATGTACCACTAAAAGCAAGTTGAAATAATTTCGCCTTGAAATGAAAGTTGAGCATAACATGATGATTTACTAAATCACTCTAAAACCTTACGTGTCATGGCTTCGCACACTATTTCATGAGTGATGTTTCCTAATTGTATTTAGGGTGAGATAATATTTGTGTTAAGCAAGACTTCTTCTCTTTAAAATATCAATTTTATCGGTGAAAAAAGTTCACAAAATTGTCACAATCAACTTATCGGTGTATAAAAATACAATATTGCGAATTTTAATTAGAAGGAAGCAAATGAGTTCGTAATCGAAGAAAAATTCTATAGGCAACTCAAGCCATATTTTAAAGGATTATCAGAAAAAAGTGCATAAACTTCTTTGAATTTAGAGATTTTAGAATGTTGTATAATAAGTCACACAAGCAAATTTATCATTAATAAATGTTCTTTGATAACTAGATAGAAGTTTAAAGATAAATTTATCATAAAAAAGTATTGCCTTACATTGTGACAGGTATTATAATAAAATTAACAACCTTACATTATGTCAGGTTCGGAAGGTGGTAATAAATGTTTGGTGGAAGATATATACTTGAAGCTTTTGATGTGAATCCAAATCAGATTGCTGATGAGTACAATTTAAGAAGGCAAAGCGTTTATGAATGGTTTAAAAAAGAGAAAATTCCACAAAAAAGAGTGGAGCAACTTTCAGAAAAGTTTGGAGTAAACCAGGAATTATTCAATCGGAATTTGACCAAAGATGAAATGAGAGAAATAGATCTCATTGTAACTAGATCTAATAATGATAAAGTAATTGAAGTTATTGAATCTATAATGAGAAACCCAAATAAGGATGTAACTGGAGAAGACTTACACAACTTAATTATTAGTCTGTATAGAAAAATGGTTCTAGAAGAGGATTCTAAAGAGAATTTAGTAAAAAAAATACAGCTAACTAGAAAATTTTTAGATTTAATGATTGAAGATAATCACAGGAATGCTTTATGGGAAGTGTTTGATTTGCTATCACAAGGAATTGAAGAATTTGAAGCTGATTTATTTAAGCTAGTTCAAAAATACGAGAATTATTTATAAGTAAACTATACATAAATTTTAACTTTTTAAGGGAGGTGCGTTATCATGTGGATCTAAACTGTCGCAACATCACAACTAGCCAAGGGACAAAAATAAACTATACATAAGAAAAGAGGATGAATTAAGTGAAAAAAATTAAAGATATACCACAGCCTATTAAGGATTTAGCAGCAGAAGTATTAAATGGTCAAAATTATATTATTGAAGATTGGGATTTAGATAGAGTGTACATTAAGGTTGATGATCAAGACTATATAATTAGAATGTGGAATATTACAGAAGATGATATTAGATGGACATTGTTTATAGATGTACCAGATGAAGACGGTGGAAGTCATGGTGAAGAAATTGATTTTGGGATATTTGAGTACAATTTAGGAGGTATCGCATAATGTACAAAGTATATAACGCTGACACAATCAATCCTGAAGTAGATGCTTTAGAAAATAGCACTGATGTAGAAGTGATGGAAAACGCACTAAAAATGATGCGTGAAATGAAAGAATCCTATAAAGAGTTATCTGAAAAATACAACCAACTTGCAGAGGATTCTGTGAGTATGAAAAAGTATTATGAAAATCAACTTGATACTTATAATGATTTAGTGTGGAGACATGTAAATAGTAAAGAAGATTTAAAAACAGAGCTTAAAATTAAGGAAGAATTCATCTTACAAACAAAACAAAGAAGAAATGAGTATCCAGCATTCTTAGAAAAATTGAAGACTAGATCGAGATGGGAATATTTAGATGAAGATATTGAAGCAGAACAAATTAGAATTGCTGATAAAATCACTAAAAGAGAAAGAAGGAATGGTTAATGGCTAATCAAAAACAAATCAATCAAGATAATAATGAAATCTTAGAAAGAGTAATGGAAACATTAGAGTATGCACTATCCAATAATCGTAAAGATGGGGAGTATGAATTTATCGTACATGATGAAAATGGTTCACATGTTGTAAAGGGTACAAAAGAAGAATATACAAAGTTTATGATCGAGTATGCTATTGAAAAACTTGGTGAACATAGCTACTTTTATGAAAAAGAAGGCATTGATAAATATGAGGGGGAAACAAACTAATGGATAAATTACAAATCAAACTTAAAAATGGTGAGTCGCTTTATATATCAATCGAAGGAAATGGTCATGCACATATTGAAGACATTGCACGATGGATTGAGACTAGTGTAGAGGATAATTTAGGGTTTGTGACATTTGAGGAATGCATAGTAGTTGCTGATCAAATTGTTTATGTAAAACCAATAGATGACGATGTAAAATCAGTTGATTTAGATAAGAAACTTAAAGAAGACAATCCAAACCTTAAGGGAGCTGAATTAGAAAAACTGAGTAAGAAGATATTTTCTAATGGTGTACCTCCAATAAAAGATATGATCAATAAAGATATAACTCCGAATATTCAAATAAAACAAACAGATTTTACAAGTTTAATAAAGAAAAAGTGATCTATTGTTATATTTTATTAGGAACGTCATGTGGGGTGGCGTTTCTAATAACCTTACTAAAAAAACTTATAACCAAATTATACATACAAACTGTATATAAAGCAATATTCTATAGGCAATTAATTTTATATAGAGGAAAGGTGATTGAGTGACAGAAAAGAAATCAAAACTTCACGTTAAAATTCCTACTCCAATTGTAAGGAATGATGGAATATTTGTATCTAATAAAGATTTTGTACTATATGCTCGACTATGTTTTCAATATTTTAGAAATTATCATGAGAAAGAAATTGTAATAGATCATAAAAAACTAATGCGGAATTGTAAAATCGCAGATACTCGTACATTTAAGAAGATGTTGAAACGGTTGTATGATAACAAATTAATCTTAAATGAAATTGAAAAATTGCCTACAAAAGGAACGTTGACGATTGTTTTTAATCCTGAGATATACAAAGATGATCATTTTACAATGTTGTCATCTGAAATTCTTACATACTTTAACAATGATCAAATTGACGAATACGCTTTTAGACTTATCTTCTATTATAAGAGCCATATAAACAAGAAGGATAAAAGAAGTGTTGATTATTGCTTTGTTGGTTACGATACGTTAATTGAACGCCTGAGGGTGTCTAAGACCAGTATCACCGAAGGAAATAAGCAATTAGATGCAGCTAAATTAGTTAAAATCGAAGCTCATAAACTCAAACACAACTACGAATATGACGAAAATGATGAGTTAGTTTTTGATCGTTTTAACAATCATTATTTCGTAGCAAATTCTCTGTTTTAGAGGTCAATTTCACCTAGGTACTGAAAATGCAGAGATAGAAAAATTTATGCATAGATAAGGTACTGAAAATGCATAACTAGTATTTCATTTTGCAGAGTCAAAGTACAACCAATGCAGGCACTAGATGTACAGTATATAGAAGATAATTAAATATATAACATACAGTTAAATATACATAGAAGATACAAGTAAAGATACAGTATTTACAAAACGCAAAAACAAGTTTTTACGCTTTGGGACGGACACAATTTTTACAGTTTTATTTTCACATTTTCTGATCGGTTAGTTATAAACAAATTTTATGTAAAGGGATGGTTAAATGGGAAATTTAGAAAATCAAATTAGTTTATATTCATTATCTACAGATTGCTTTCTTAATAGTAAAGAAGCTAAATTCAAAAAGGAAAAGGATAAATTTTCAGATCTGAAGAGGCTGAGAAGAGCTGAGGAAAAGGTTAAAGCTAATATTGAAAGATTAGAAATTGAACTTGCTGAAACGGTTGATCAGGAACATAAAGATAAAATTAACAGTATTATCACCAAGCAACAACGAAAATTAGATTATCTTGATTGGCTAGAAGATTATTTTAAAGGTACCAAGCATACTAAGAAAAGTTATAAAGAGGGATTGAAGTCGTTAATTGAAAAAAATGCAGTAGTTAGAACATTAGATAATAGTCATCTGCATCCTAAAAAAATTATTACACTGTTTGAATCAACTCTTACTCGTAAAATGAATCTTGAAATTGGCGAGTTAACTGAGGATTTAATCATTGTTGAGGTTTATGATTATGGGGTGTTTAAGGATTTATTAGAACAAGGATTCAAGCACAATAACCAATTGTACATCTACCTAACGTCATCTAGTGGTCAGATCCGCAACAAAAAGGCTGTTTTTATCAATAAGGACAAGTGGGAAGAAGTAGAGAACACGTTAATGTGTGGTCTTACTATTGACGATATAAATTCTAAAGGTGGAATGTCGGTTAATAAATTTCTTAGTTACAAAGCCCTTGCTTCTTCCGCCTCAGAGCCTTGGAGAGACTTCCCTATAGACAAGACAATTGTTGTAGATGATGTAAAGGTAAAATTATATAGAACTGTTGATTTAGTAGATAGAGAGTCTTATGAGGTAAATAGAAAGGACAATCATCCAATCGAAATAGAGATAACGGATGGTGCTGGAATGATACTTCCTGAACTATGTGAAAAGGTAACTGGTTCAAGAAATAAAAATTTTCAGTTTAGAGCACCCTTTATGAAAGGCCTTCTTTCTCCTGTTCAGTTCAATGGATTTAATAATGGTAAATCATTGTTTGTGAAGGATTGTTATAACCAGGTGCATGACATTATAAAAGAAGGCACACAAATAATACTCTTTAAATCACAATTTAAAATGAAGAAGTATTATGATACATGGGAACAGTATCAAACTAATTTCAAAAATTACAATTGTGAAGCTTCTTTTATGAACGTTGAAGAAGATGAAATATCGAATGCTAAAACTAATTATCAATATATTCAACCACTAATTGACCTAAG
>DASQMK010000580.1:0-3867 GCA_035645575.1 Metabacillus sp. | reverse complement strand
AGAAGGGAGAGATCATCAAATGAAGGTATTTGTTGTTGGAGCAAACGGACAAATTGGACAAAAACTAACGGATCTATTAAATAGTAGTGAGAAACATACTGTTTTGGCAATGGTTAGAAACCAAGATCAAAAAAAGGCATTTAACAAAAAAGGCATTGAAACGATTGTTGCTAATTTAGAGGGAAGCGTTTCTGAGTTACAAAATGCAATGAAGGGCAGTGACGCAATTGTTTTCACTGCTGGATCCGGTGGTAGCACAGGGGCAGATAAAACATTACTAATTGATCTTGACGGAGCAGTAAAAACCATGGAAGCGGCAGAATTGGCTGGCATTGATCGATTTATCATGGTTAGTGCCCTTCAAGCGAATAGTCGAGAAAATTGGAATGAAGCAATAAAGCCTTATTATGTGGCAAAGCATTATGCAGATCGAGTGCTTATGCAATCTAATCTAACATATACAATTATCCGTCCAGGCGGGCTTTTAAATGAAAATGGAACAGGAAAAGTTTCGGTTGCGGAACACTTAGAAAGAGGTTCAATTCCACGTGAGGATGTTGCAAAAACAATTGTGGAAGCTTTAACAAATGATTATACAAAGAATCGTTCTTTTGATTTAATATCAGGAGACGATCCGATTTCAGAAGCTTTAAATAAGCTTTAAGCATCTCAAATGAGGTGCTTTTTCTTTTGTTTCTAAGTCATCAAATGATTGTCTTTCTTAAAAATGGGTAATATAAACATGTACGCATGGCTCGGTTAAATTTATATTGAGGGGGAAGAAGAATGAAACTGACTCCAGAACAACGAATTCAGTTACATGGATTTAATAATCTAACAAAATCGTTAAGCTTTAATATGTATGATGTATGCTATACCAAAACAAGGGAAGAGAGAGAGGCATATATCGAATATATTGATGAGCAGTACAATGCAGAACGTTTGACGAATATTTTAAAAAATGTAACAGAGATTATTGGAGCACATGTATTAAATATCGCGAAACAAGATTATGTACCACAGGGAGCTAGTGTAACGATTTTAGTTTCAGAAGGTCCTGTTGTGGAAGTTCCGACAGAGTCATATGATGAATCTCCAGGCCCATTACCAGAAGCGATTGTTATGGGATTAGATAAAAGTCATATTACCGTTCATACATATCCTGAGTATCATCCAAATGAAGGGATTAGTACATTCCGGGCAGATATTGATGTATCGACATGTGGAGAAATATCACCACTTAAGGCCTTAAATTATTTAATCCATTCTTTTGATACTGATATCCTCACAATGGATTATAAAGTGAGAGGATTTACAAGAGATATAAATGGAGAAAAACTGTTTATCGATCATGATATAAGCTCCATTCAAAATTATATTCCCGATGATGTTAAAGATGAATTTGATATGATTGATGTAAATATTTATCAAGAAAATATCTTTCATACGAAATGTAAGCTCAAAAAATTTGACTTAAATAATTATTTATTTGGATATACGAAGGATACGCTTAGTGAAGAAGAACAAGTACAAATTACAGCAAGTCTGACAAAAGAAATGGACGAAATCTTTTATGGGAAGAATATCAAATAAAAAGTATAAAACTTTGTATATAGTTTTAGTGTCTAGCTCTAGCGCCTAGCGCCAATTTGGAATTGAAGGCAAAGAACACCTTCTATTCCAAATCGTCTTATTTCCCCTAGGCTGATCAAGACGCTTGCACTTTACTTATGCTTTTGCAGCTTGAAGTTGAAGAGAAACTTTGATTTGATCTCCAACAAGAACGCCGCCAGCTTCTAATGGTGCATTCCAAGTTAAGCCATAATCGCTACGCTTAAGCTTTCCTTCTACACCAAAACCTGCTTTTTCATTTCCCCATGGATCAATACCAGTTCCTTCAAATGTAACAGCAAACGTTTCTGATTTTGTTACACCGTGTAATGTTAAATCACCAGTAACGTTGTATTCATTTTCTTCTGTTTTTTCAATAGATGTTGATGTAAATGTCATAGTTGGATGGTTTTCAACATCGAAGAAGTCAGCGGAACGTAAGTGATTGTCACGGTCTTCGTTACGTGTATCCACACTTGCTAAGTCAACAGCAAAAGTAATATCAGCAGTTGTTAAATCAGTTGGATCTGCTTCAATTTCAGCATTAAAGCTTTCAAATCCACCTTTAACTGTTGCAAACATCATGTGTTTAACTGAAAAATCAACTCCACTGTGTGTTGGATCAAGATTCCATTTTGTTTTTGCCATTTTTTTCTCCTCCAATAAAATAACTTAGTTTAAAATATCTCAATTTAAAGATTTCTAACTCCGAGATAAATTATATTATGGAACAAAAGGAAAGTCAATGAAAATCTAAGGGGGAAAATCATATATTTCAGTGAAAAATATTACATTATAAAAAAATTCTTTGTTTTCTGAACAAAATGTGAAGCCTATTGTATTACAAAGAAAAAGGGAGTATTATAAAGGTGTAGAAAATTAGTGAATAACTTCACAAACTTTCACAAAAAGAAGCTAGCTAGCTTAAATTTTTTAACTGAGTATTTGAAAAACTTCACAAAATAAGGTGTTCATCCATGAATTGGTTAAGAGGACCGAAAATGGCGCTTATATGGACAGTTTTAAGAGTTTGGTTAGGGATAAAATGGCTTGAAGCGGGTATTTATAAAGTAACAGATGGATTTGATGCAACAGGGTTTTTATACGGAGCAATCGAAAAAGCAAGTGGAGATCATCCTGGTGTTCAAGGGTGGTATGCTGTATTCCTAGAAGAATTTGCACTTCCAATTATACAATTATTTAATTTCTTAATACCATGGGGAGAAGTGTTAGTTGGAATTGGGCTAATTATAGGTGCAGCAACAGTACCTGCACTCTTTGCAGGCGCATTTATGAATTTGAACTTCCTTTTAGCAGGAACAGTAAGCACAAATCCGATCTTTTATACAGCAGCAGTCCTATTATTAATGGCTGGTACAGCAGGCTATTTCTACGGAGTTGACAGATGGATTCTACCAGCTATAAAGCAAGTAATTAAACGCAAAAGGCAAAATAAAAAAGACAAACATCATCATGAACATATTGCAGTTCATTAAAATACTAAAACAAAAAGGATAGCTCGGCTATCCTTTTTGTTTTTTTAGGATAATGATTTCGAGAGTAATTTCTCAATTTCCTCGTTTCTATTTTGTTTTTCTTCATCAGTTGAAAGATCATACTTCTTTAGCAAATGAAACAATTCATTTAAATCCGTTTGACTAACATCTGTTGATAAAAATTGAGTACATTTTTCTACTAACTCTTCGCCAAGAAATGATGATTGATCATGTAATTTTTGTTTAACATCTTCATGTGAATGATCGATTTTACAAGTACCCATAATGATCATTTAGCCTCCAATATGTGACATTTCAATTTTCTTTCTTTTTGTTGTTCCTTCACTTCGTTCAACTGAATATTGATCTTTTCTGCCACTCCATATTGCTTTAATATGCTCTGCAAGCTCTTCATCTGTTTTTGGTGATCGAATTTGCTCACGTAAATCATGACCTTGTGAGGCAAACAAACAAGTATATAAAGAACCGCTTGCTGATAAACGAGCTCGATTACACGTAGAACAAAACGCATCTGAAACAGAAGAAATGACACCAATCTCAGTATCTGAACCAATGTAGCGATAACGACTTGCTACTTCACCAGTATAGTTTGGATCAATTGGCTCAAGCGGCATAACCTTGTTAATATCATCAATAATTTGTTTTTTAGGATAAACATCATTTAAATTCCATTGATTCGTATTCCCAACATCCATAAATTAAATAAATCTTAAAATATGTCATTTTTCACGGAAATACT
>DASQMK010000579.1:0-5936 GCA_035645575.1 Metabacillus sp. | reverse complement strand
AAACAGATGGAGATGCGCTGGTGTTTGGGCATCCTGCAGCACGATTAAAGCATCCAATGAACCGGAAAAAAATCGGGATTTTAACTGACAATAGCGGTTTGTATGAACGCTTATCAATCTTTGACAATTTAAAGCTATATTGCGAACTTTATGATGTGAGTCTATCAAGAATAGATGAAGTGTTGGAGATGGTTAATTTAAAGATGGAAAGTAAAAAGATTGTGTCAAAGCTTTCAAAAGGAATGCTGCAGCGTGTGACGCTTGCGCGAGCCTTCCTTCATAAACCAGAGCTGCTGTTTTTAGATGAGCCTACTTCAGCTCTCGACCCCGTAAATTCTCGGCATATATATCGTGGCTTAGAGGAGCTAAAGGATAATGGCACCACAATCTTTCTAACAACTCATGATATGAATGAGGCAGAACTTTTATGTGATCGTGTCGCATTTCTCCATAATGGGACCATTCAGCTGATTGGTCCGCCGAAAGAACTGCGCAAGCGCTATGCTGATAATACATTGACTGTCGAATTAACGGACGGCACGACAGAGGTCATTGCTAAAGGAGAAGCCGGTGCGGAAAAACTATATCGCTTTATGTCGGAAAATAAAGTGGTTTCAGTCAATACAAACGAACCAACCTTAGGTGACATTTTTGTTGAGGTTACAGGGAGGAAATTATCATGACATTTTCATTAAAAAGGGCTCTAGCGATTTTCCGCAAGGACTATAAAGATCTTTCAAAAAATATGTATGTTTCCTTTACTGCTGTTATCCCGTTATTTATGGCGCTGCTTTACGGATCGCAGGGGGAGTTAACGATTGAGATGCAATATATCGTCATAAATATGACATTGTCCCTTGTTGCTGCGTTTATCCAATGCTCGCTTATTGCTGAGGAGAAGGAAAAGAATACATTGCGCGGCTTAATGCTTTCACCGGCAAGTACAGTAGAAATCTTGGCGGGGAAAGGTATGCTGACGTTCTTAACAACTATTTTCGTTATTGTATTTTCTTGCTTTTTAATTGATTACAAGCCGGAAAGTCTCGCAGTCATCGCAGTGGCAATTGCATTGTCTACAGTGTTTTACATTGGTTTAGGAACCTTTCTTGGTCTTATTACAAGATCAGTCATGGAAGCATCGGTTGTGATTATGCCTTTTTTCTTTTTGTTTACTTTCGGTTCATATGGCGCAATGCTTGCTGAAAGGTTTCCTATATTTAAAGCTGCAGAATATATGCCAAACACGCAGCTTGTTGAATTGGCTGGTGCAGTACAATTAGGTGCTGGCTTTGCAGATATATGGAGCCATCTATTTGTCATTATCATTTGGATTGCAGCGGTTTTTGTCCTTGCTTATCGTATATTTAAGAAACGAATGATGGACTAAGTTTGAAAAAAGCATGACAACCCTCTAAAATGAAAGGTATAAAAAGGGGGTATCTATCCAATGAATTTACTTGATTGGTATAAAAATGGTTTGACAAAAGAAGTTTATATAAATGGAATGAAAGTCAACAAATCAGAGATGCTGGGGATTTATGATAAATTTTCATTAAATGAAAAGCATAGAAGCCGTCTAGCACCATTTAAAAACAAGGGGTTAAAAGCAATCGTGCTGACTGAAGATTGGTGTGGAGATGCGATGCTAAATAATCCGATTCTGCTGAGAATTGCTGAAGAAATTGGCATGGAAGTCCGATTTGTACTTCGTGATTCGAATTTAGAGCTAATGGATCAATATTTAACTAACGGTACATCTCGCGCGATTCCAATCTTTATTTTCTTGAATAGTGATGGTGAGGAAATCGCAGTATGGGGTCCTCGAGCACCTAAAATGCAGGAACTTGTGATGGAGGAGAGAAGCAAATTGCCATCTCAGGAAGATTCGACGTTCTCTGAAAAGCAGGCTGCAATGTACAAAAAGCTGACTACCTCATATCAGGAAACCCCTGTTTATTGGGATACGGTTGCTGAAAGCATCATCGAAAAATTAAATGCATAAAGTTAAAAAGTTGGCAAGAAATATATCAAAGGGTTCCGTTTTCGGGTGCATTCTTAATAAATGACATAAGAAATGACGTGTAAATTGATACACGTCATTTTCTTTATTTATCAAGGGTATTGAACATTTTTGATAGTTCTAACATTACAATTGACATCATTTTTTATGATGGACAACAATCATTGTACAAATAAGAAAAACTGCCAGATTAACTGTCAATGTGACTGCAGCTTAACCTGTAAATTTTAATGTTTTTTTAATTCCTAAGTGGTTCGGGTTCATGGAACTAATGGCATTTGCTATAAAACTATTTCTTCTATTTTTTCGAAGAGATTTGACCTTCATCGCCTTAATAAAGACCACTTTCTTTGATTTTAAAAGCGATTTGGTCTTCATCGCTTTAATGAAGACCATTTTCTCTGATTTTCCAAAGGGATTTGGCCTTCATAGGCCTTATAAAAAAACTCACCATATGCGGTGAGTTTTTACATTTGAATATACCAATTGCTCTGTCTAAACTTTTGTCATTTCGGCTTTAAATTTCAGAAAAGCACCTCAAAACGGAACCCTTTAGAAATATTTCTGCCAACTTTTTACGTGATTGACTATTTACAAGCAGGAAATGATAAAAATTGTATAAATAAACTGATCATTCATTTTTATTTCATTTTCACATATGTCTCCTTTAAAAAGACAAATGTTCTTCTATAAAAGAAAACTCTTGATTATTTAAGGAAAACAGGGGATAATAGTGATTAAAATTTGACTGAAAATTTTAAATAGTAGGAGATGTGGAAATGAAAGTCGTAAAGTTCGGTGGTTCTTCTTTAGCATCAGGTGAACAACTAAAAAAAGTTTTAAACATCGTTGTATCAGATCCAGCTAGAAAGGTCGTTGTTGTATCTGCTCCAGGAAAACGATATTCAGATGATATAAAGGTAACAGATCTTCTTATTGAATGTGCGGAGAAACATTTGGCAAATGGAGATGCAGGCCAAGTCTTTGATTCTATTATTGAAAGGTATGCAAGTATTGTAAGGGAATTATCAATCCCGTTTGATATTGTAGAAACGATTTCTAATGACTTAAAGGCATTACTAGCTGGAGACAAGAGTAAGCCCGAAAGCTATCTTGATGCAGTGAAAGCAAGTGGTGAAGATAATAATGCAAAGCTGATTGCGGCTTATTTCCGACATAGTGGTCTAAATGCTGAATATGTAAATCCAAAAGATGCTGGTTTACTTGTGTCAGATGAGCCAGGAAATGCACAGGTGCTACCTGAATCATATGAGAATTTATATAAGCTGCGTGACAGGGAAGGGATTATTGTGTTCCCAGGATTCTTCGGTTATAACAAAAAAGGTGAGGTATTAACATTTTCAAGAAGTGGATCGGATATTACTGGATCGATTTTAGCTAATGGTATTAAGGCGGACTTGTATGAAAACTTTACAGATGTTGATGCTGTTTATTCTGTAAATCCGACAATTGTTCAAAACCCTAAGGAAATTAGCGAGTTAACGTATCGTGAAATGCGTGAGCTTTCATATGCAGGCTTTTCCGTATTCCATGATGAGGCACTAATTCCTGCATTTAGAGCAGGTATTCCTGTAAATGTGAAAAATACAAATAATCCTTCAGCACCAGGAACAAGGATCGTGAATGAAAGATCAAATTCAAATGGACCTGTCATTGGGATCGCAAGTGATAAAGGCTTCTGTAGTATTTACGTAAGTAAATATTTGATGAACCGTGAGATAGGATTTGGTCGCAGACTATTACAGATTCTAGAGGAATATGGGTTAACTTATGAGCATGTTCCATCAGGAATTGATGATGTAACAGTGATCCTGCGACAAGATCAAATGGATGAAACACTTGAATCAAAAATAACAGATCGCATTATGACTGAGCTTCATGCAGATGAGGTGATTATCGAACATAATCTTGTGTTAGTTATGGTCGTTGGCGAAGGTATGCGTCACAATGTTGGAACAACAGCTCGTGCAGCAAAAGCTCTTGCAGATGCCGGGGTAAACATTGAGATGATAAATCAAGGCTCCTCAGAGGTTAGCATGATGTTTGGTGTAAAAGAGCCTCAAGAAAACAGAGCAGTTCAAGCGTTATATAATGAATTTTTTGTTGCTGTACCAGTTTAAAAAATAATCGGAAAGGGACAGTCTGCTATCACACGTCGAAAAAAATCGTGGTGGTGGGCTGTCCCTGTTTTAATAGAAAAATAAACAATTTCCATTTAATTTGATTATTAATTAAAACAAAAGATTGTGTATACTTACAATAGTAGTTTTATACATAAATATGAGGTGAAAGACGAAATGGCTAGATTATTTTCAATTGGTGAGGTATTAATTGATTTTATCCCCGCGCAAAAGGGTGTTGCACTAAAAGATGTTATTTCATTTGAACGTGCTCCTGGTGGTGCTCCGGCTAATGTTGCAGCAGCTGTTGCAAAAGCAGGTGGTCATTCATCAATGATTACGAAGCTTGGCGAAGACGCCTTTGGTGAGTTTCTAATTGAAACGTTAGACAGTGTTGGAGTCAACACTGAGCATATTGCAAGAACAAAAAAGGCTAATACGGCACTTGCTTTTGTTTCACTCAAAGAAGATGGAGAGAGGGATTTCTCATTTTATCGTAACCCGTCAGCAGACCTTTTACTTACTGAAGATGAGATTGATGAAGGCTGGTTTCAAGATGGTGATATTCTTCACTTTTGCTCTGTTGATTTAGTCGAAAGCCCAATGAAGAAGGCTCATGTGAAGGCTATTAAAGTGGCAAAAGAAAAAGGTGCCATTATTAGCTTTGACCCGAATGTGCGTTTACCATTATGGGAGGATGCAGAAGAATGTCGTACAACAATTAGGGACTTTCTTCCTCATGCACATCTAGTTAAAATATCTGATGAGGAATTAGAATTTATCACAGGGATTAGTGATGAAAAAGATGCCATTCGCTCTTTATTTACGGGTGATGTAAAAGCGATTATCTATACAAAAGGAGCAGAAGGGGCTGTACTTTATGTGAATGAAGAAAGCTTCACATCAACAGGTTATAAGGTTTCTGTTCAAGATACGACAGGTGCTGGTGATGCCTTTATTGGTGGGTTTCTATACAAATTATTAGAGAAAAATGCCACCATTTCTAATTTGGACACCATTTTGATAAATGAACACGATGATATCTTATCCTATGCAAATGCAAGTGGTGCCCTTACGACTACCGGTAAAGGGGCAATTTCTGCCTTACCTACAAAACAAGAAATTTATGATTTCATAGAGAAGCAAAAGTAATAAAAAACAGGACAGTCCAAGGTGAATAGGACTGTCCTGCTTATTATTCATTAGCAGTATTGTTATTTCTGTTAGATCTCCCTCTAAATTTGTTTTGCTTGTTTAATTTTAGGTTTTGAGAACGTAACCGGTTTGCCGGTAAATTATTATTTGGTGCAGCTTGTTCATTCCAATCACCCATGTGAGTACCATCCTTTATTCTTCAATTTTCTTACCTCTCATTAACTTTTCAAATGCGGCCATGTCTGGATCTGGCTTAATCTCATGATCGAAGGGGTTCTTTTCTTGTGTAAATTCAGGATCGGCATCTAGTTTGATTCCGATCTGTGAGCCTGTAGTGCTTAAAGTATCGTTAATGATCGATTCTTTCTCTCCATCAGGGTGTGGCGTTACTTCAGAATGCAGATTACGACGATCCACCTCTAATTCCTCCTAGCAGCAATTATTCATTCTACTGTTAAGATGACTAAATAAATGAAAAACTATTCAAAAATAGTGAATAGAAAACACAAAAGGATAGATAATCCAAAATTTCCCTGGTTTATCTATCCTTTTTAGACAGGTAAAGTATAAAAATTTGTACTTAGTTTGAGTGTCTAGCTCCAGGCGCCATCGGCTCTAGG